>DATCWZ010000157.1:0-3187 GCA_036566065.1 Streptomyces sp.
GGCGGCCGCCGCGCCGCGCTGCAGGGCGTCCAACTGCTCGGCGGCGGCGGTGAGTCCGGCGGCGGTACGGATGACTCCAGCGCCGCCCGTCATGATCTGCTGGACCGTGGCCCGGGTCTCGGCGGCCAGCAGCGGGGAGGGCTTCGGGGCGGGCAGTCCGTCGGTGGACTCCGCCGCCTCGGTCCGCTGCGGGCGGTTCGCCGCGATGTCCGCCGCGATGCGCTCCGCGAAGACGAGGCCCTCCAGGAGGGAGTTGGACGCCAGCCGGTTCGCGCCGTGCACCCCGGTGCAGGCGACCTCGCCGCAGGCGTACAGGCCCGGGACCGTCGTACGGCCGCGCAGGTCGGTCCGTACACCGCCCGAGGCGTAGTGCGCGGCGGGGGCGACGGGGACCGGCTCGGTGACCGGGTCGATGCCGTGGGCGCGGCAGGCGGCCAGGATCGTCGGGAAGCGCTTCTCCCACATCTCGGCGCCGAAGTGACGGGCGTCGAGATACATGTGCTCGGTGCCGTGCAGCCGCATCCGGCGGGTGATGGCCTTGGCGACGATGTCGCGCGGGGCGAGTTCCGCCAGTTCGTGCTGGCCCAGCATGAAGCGGGTGCCGCTCGCGTCGACGAGGTGGGCGCCCTCGCCGCGTACCGCCTCCGAGACGAGGGGCTGCTGGCCCTCGGAACCGGCGCCGAGGAACAGCACGGTCGGGTGGAACTGGACGAATTCGAGGTCGGAGACCTCCGCGCCCGCCCGCAGTGCGAGCGCCACCCCGTCGCCGGTGGAGACCGACGGGTTGGTGGTGGCGGAGAACACCTGGCCCATGCCGCCGGTGGCGAGGACCACCGTGGGGGCGTGGACCGCGCCCACCCCGTCGTGCTGGCCCTCGCCCATGACGTGCAGCGTTACACCCGCCGTACGGCCTTCGGCGTCCGTGAGCAGGTCGAGCACCAGGGCGTTCTCGACGGTGTGCAGGGCGGCCGAGCGGACCGCCTCGACCAGAGCGCGGGAGACCTCGGCGCCCGTCGCGTCGCCGCCCGCGTGGGCGATACGGCGGCGGTGGTGGCCGCCCTCACGGGTGAGGGCAATGTCCCCGGCGTCGTTGGTGTCGAAGTGCGCACCGGTGCTGATCAGCCGGCGTACGGCGTCGGGGCCCTCGGTGACCAGGGCGCGCACAGCGCCCTCGTCGCACAGGCCCGCGCCGGCGACCAGGGTGTCGTCGAGGTGCTGCTCGGGGGTGTCGCCCTCGCCGAGGGCCGCCGCGATGCCGCCCTGCGCCCAGCGCGTGGAACCGGCGTTGAGGCGGGCCTTGGTGACGACGACCGTGTCGAGGCCCGCCGCGGCGCAGCGCAGCGCGGTGGTGAGGCCGGCCACGCCCGAACCGACGACGACGACGTCCGCGTCGATGGCCCAGCCAGGGGCGGGGGCGGTCAGCCGTATTCCGGTCATGCGATGGCTCCGAGTGTCAGCGGGATGTTGTCGATCAGGCGGGTGGCGCCCACCCGCGCGGCGACGACGAGGAGTGCCTCGCCGGTGTCGCGGTCGTCGGGGATCTCGGTGAAGTCCACCGGGTCCACGAGTGCCAGGTAGTCGGGGGCGAGCGGCGTCCGTTCGGCGGCCGCCCGGTCCAGGACGGCTCGCGCCGCCGACCGTACGGCGGCCGCGCGTTTGCCTTCGGCCTGACCCGGGTCTGTACCTGCGGCCTCGCCTGCGAACAAGGCCTGGGACAGGGCGAGGGCAGTGTGCCGTTCGTCCGGGGACAGGAAGCGGTTGCGGCTGGAGAGCGCGAGGCCGTCCGGGTCGCGGACCGTGGGCACGGCGGCGATCTCCACGCCGAAGTTCAGGTCGCGCACCATGCGGGTGATCAGCGCCAGTTGCTGGGCGTCCTTCTGTCCGTACAGCGCGATGCCTGGGCGGGTGAGGTGCAGGAGCTTGGCGACGACGGTGAGCATGCCGTCGAAGTGGCCCGGGCGGAAGGCGCCTTCGAGGCGCTCGCCCATGGGCCCGGCGCTGATCCTGACCTGGGGCTCTCCGCCCGGGTAGACCTCGTCGACGGAGGGCGCGAAGACCGCGTCGGCACCGGCGGACGCGGCGACCGCCAGGTCGGCGTCCAGGGTGCGGGGGTACCGGTCGAGGTCGGCGGCCTCGCCGAACTGGAGCGGGTTCACGAAGACGGTGACGACGACCTGGCCGACGGTGCCGACGGTGGCGCGCGCGGCGCGGATCAGTCCGGCGTGGCCCTCGTGCAGGGCGCCCATGGTCATGACGACGGCCCGCCGCGCACCGGCCGGAAGGCGCAGGGCGTCCATCTCGGCGGCGGTACGCAGGAGGACGACGGAGCCCACGAAACTCACCGCCCACCCCCCGGCCCGGACCCGCCGGGATTGCCTGCGTCGCCCCTGTCGTCCGACAGGGCTTCCAGCAGGTCCTCGGCGAACTCCGGCTTCAGCAGGCCGTGGGCCAGGGCCCGGTCCGCCGTGGCGCGGGCCATCGCGAGGTAACCGGCCACCGTCTGCGGGGCGTGTGCGCGCAGCTCGCCGATGTGCGCCGCCACCGTCCCCGCGTCGCCCCGGGCGACGGGACCGGTCAGCGCCGCGTCGCCGGAGCGCAGGGCGTTGTCCAGCGCGGCGCCCAGCAGCGGGCCCAGCATCCGGTCCGGGGCGGCGACCCCGGCCTTGTGCAGCAGCTCCATCGCCTGGGCGACCAGCGTGACCAGGTGGTTCGCGCCGAGGGAGAGCGCCGCGTGGTAAAGCGGGCGGGACTCCTCCTCGATCCATTCGGGCTCGCCGCCCATCTCGATGACGAGCGCCTCGGCGGCCAGCCGCAGCTCCTCCGGTGCGGTCACCCCGAACGAACAGCCCGCCAGCCGCTGTACGTCGATGGAGCTGCCCGTGAACGTCATCGCGGGGTGCAGGGCGAGCGGCAGGGCGCCGCACCGCAGCGCGGGATCCAGCACCTTCGTGCCGTACCGCCCCGAGGTGTGCACGATCAACTGCCCCGGCCGTACGGCACCGGTCTCGGCCAGCCCTTCGACAAGGCCCGGCAGCGCGTCGTCCGGCACGGTCAGCAGCACGAGTTCGGCGCGGGCCAGGACCTCCGCCGGTGTCACCAGGGGCACGTCGGGCAGCAGCGTCGCGGCCCGGCGCACGGACGCGTCGGAGACGCCCGACACGGCGACCGGGCGGTGTCCCGCGAGCTG
>DATCWZ010000152.1:0-5675 GCA_036566065.1 Streptomyces sp.
GAACTCTTCTTCGCCTTCTGAATGGCATCGACGAGGGTCGGGTTTCCCTCGGGGTCCACACCGCCGGTGCGGGCCGCAACCTCGATGTTCTTGATCAGCTTCGCGAAGAGCTTGCCGCGCTTGGCGTCAATCACGGCCTTCTTGTGCTTCGTCGTAGCCCATTTAGAGTGGCCGGACATCTGCCTTCTCCTTCGCGTCACCAAAAACGATCCGAACCCGAGAGATCCTACCGGGATCGAATCACCCGGCTGCGCGCACCATCTCGACGAAGAGCGCGTGAACCCGGTGGTCTCCGGTCAGTTCGGGGTGGAATGAGGTGGCTATGACATTCCCCTGGCGCACGGCGACGATATGGCCGTCGTGCTCGGCGACGACCTCGGCGCGGGCGCCGACCGACTCGACCCAGGGGGCCCGGATGAAGACGCCGTCGACGGGACCGCCGCACACGCCGGTGAACTCGACCCCCGCTTCGAACGACTCGTTCTGCCGTCCGAAGGCGTTGCGGCGCACGATCATGTCGATGCCGCCGATGGTCTCCTGGTCCGCGCGCGGATCGAGGATCTTGTCGGCGAGCAGGATCATTCCGGCGCAGGTGCCGTAGACCGGCATTCCGGCGCGTACGCGCTCGCGCAGGGGTTCGAGCAGGCCGAACTGGACAGCCAGCTTGGACATGGTGGTGGACTCGCCGCCGGGAATGACGAGGCCGTCGACCTCGGCGAGCTCCTCGGGACGCCGGACCGGCCTGGCCACGGCGTCCGCCGCGGCCAGGGCGGCCAGATGTTCCCGCACGTCGCCCTGGAGAGCCAGGACTCCGATGACAGGGGTATCGGTCATCGTGGCTTACCAGCCGCGGTTCGCGTAGCGCTCGGACTCGGGCAGGGTGTCGCAGTTGATGCCGACCATGGCCTCGCCCAGGTTGCGGGAGGCGTCCGCGATGATCTTCGGGTCGTCGTAGAAGGTGGTGGCCTTCACAATGGCGGCGGCGCGCTTGGCCGGGTCGCCGGACTTGAAGATGCCGGAGCCGACGAAGACGCCCTCGGCGCCGAGCTGGCGCATCAGGGCCGCGTCGGCAGGGGTGGCGACGCCACCGGCGGAGAACAGGACGACGGGCAGCTTGCCGAGCTCGGCGACCTCCTTGACCAGCTCGTACGGGGCGCGGAGCTCCTTGGCGGCGGCGTACAGCTCGTTGGCGTCGTAGCCGCGCAGCCGGGCGATCTCGTTCTTGATCTGGCGGAGGTGGCGGACCGCCTCGACGACGTTGCCGGTGCCGGCCTCACCCTTCGAGCGGATCATCGCGGCGCCCTCGGCGATACGGCGCAGCGCCTCGCCCAGGTTGGTGGCGCCGCAGACGAAGGGGGTGGTGAAGGCGAACTTGTCGCTGTGGTTGACCTCGTCGGCCGGGGTCAGCACCTCGGACTCGTCGATGTAGTCGACGCCGAGGGCCTGCAGGACCTGGGCCTCGACGAAGTGGCCGATGCGGGACTTGGCCATGACCGGGATGGAGACGGCCTCGATGATCTCCTCGATCATCGTCGGGTCCGACATCCGTGCCACGCCGCCGTCCTTGCGGATGTCGGCCGGGACACGCTCCAGGGCCATGACGGCCACGGCGCCCGCGTCCTCGGCGATCTTCGCCTGCTCGGCGTTGACGACGTCCATGATCACGCCGCCCTTGAGCTGCTCGGCCATGCCGCGCTTGACTCGGGCGGTGCCGGTGGCCGGGGACTCGGCGGACTGGGAGGTGCTGGGAAGTGTGGACACGGATCGACCTCACTGTGTGGAGAAGGCACGGGATTCTGCAGGACTGAGGAAACGCTGCCGGACCAGTCCACAGCAAGGGCCAATGGAGACCCTGTGGATCGTTTCGTCCGCTCCTCAGGTGCCGGGGCGGTCCGCGAGCGCGGCCGGCGGCGCGTCGTCCATCTCGAAGGCGAGCGGGAACGGGGCGTGTCCGGCGAGCCGGAACAGCCGCACCGTGCGGTGGGTGCGGAGCGCGCGTGCGGCGCGTACGGCGTCGTTGTGGAACCGCCGCGCCATGGGCACCCGGCGCACGGCGGCGGCCAGTTCGCGCGCGGCGTCCTCACCGCCCGGGACCTCCTTGACGGCCTCGACCTGTGCCGGTTCGCCGAACACGGCGCGCAGCGCGGTGCTCAGTTCGCTCTCGGCGACCTCGCGGTGTTCCTCCTCGGCCTGCCGGGCGGCGTGCGCCGCCTCGTACAGCACGATCGACGCGGCGGGGTCAAGGATGCCGGAGGTGGCCAGCTCCTGGGTGACCGAGGCGCGGCGCAGCAACTGGGCGTCGAGCGCGGCCCGGGCGGCGTCGATGCGGGCGTGCAGCCGGTCCAGCCGTCCGGCGGTCCAGCTCAGGTACAGGCCGATCGCGAAGAGCGCGACGGCGATCCAGATGAGGGTTTGGGTCACGGCCCGAAAGGCTACCGCCGGGCCGTATCAGCCCCGCCCGGCAGTACGGGTCCGCCGCGCACGGCCCGGTCCGGGTCCCCCGAGGTAGCTCAGTCCCTGGCCAGGCCGAATCGGGCTCGGAGGCCGGTGCGTTCGTCTGCTGCCACCGATGCCGCTCCGTCCGCCACCGTCTCGTACACCGCGAGGATGTCCGCACCGACCGTCGACCAGTCGAAGCGGCGTACGTGTGCGCTGCCCCGTTCCCGCAGCCCCGCGCGCCGCTCCGGGTCGCCCAGCAGCCGGATCGCCGCCTTGGCCAGCGCGTCCGCGTCCTCGTTGGCGAAGAGGTCGCCCGCCTCGCCCCGGTCCAGCACCTGGGCGAAGGCGTCCAGGTCGCTGGCGAGCACCGGGGCCCCCGCCGACAGTGCCTCCACCAGGATGATGCCGAAGCTCTCTCCGCCGGTGTTGGGCGCGATGTACACATCGACGCTGCGCAGCAGCCGCGCCTTGTCCTCGTCACTGACCATGCCGAGGAACTCGACCCGATCGCGCAGCCGCGCGGGAAGTGCGGCGACCGCCTCCTCCTCGTCACCGCGCCCTGCGACCAGCAGCCTGGCCCCGGGCCGGGCGGCGAAAATCGCGGGCAGGGCCCTCACCAGGACGGGCAGGCCCTTGCGCGGCTCGTCGATGCGGCCGATGAAGCCCATCGTGCCGCCCTGCCACTCCGCCTTGGGCTCGGCGCCCGCGAAGAAGTCCACATCGACGCCATTGGGGATGACCACGGCGTCGCCGCCGAGGTGCTCGACCAGGGTGCGCCGGGCGTACTCGCTCACGGCGATCCGCGCGCTGATCTTCTCCAGCGCGGGCTGGAGGATCGGATAGGCCGCGATCATCGCCCTGGACCGCGGGTTGGAGGTGTGGAAGGTGGCCACGATCGGCCCCTGCGCCGCCCAGCAGGCCAGCAGGCCCAGTGAGGGCGAGGTGGGCTCATGGATGTGGATGACGTCGAAGGTGCCGTCGTGGAGCCAGCGGCGCACCCGCGCGGCGGACAGGAAGCCGAAGTTCAGCCGGGCGACGGACCCGTTGTACGGGACGGGCACGGCCCGGCCCGCGGAGACCACGTACGGCGGCAGCGGCGTCTCGTCGTCGGCGGGTGCCAGGACGGACACCTGGTGGCCGAGGCGGATCAGGTGTTCGGCCAGGTCCCTGATGTGGAACTGCACTCCTCCCGGTACGTCCCAGGAGTACGGGCAGACGATGCCGATCTTCACGGATGTTCTCCCCGCGGTTCCAGATCGGACAGCCAGAGCCGCTGCAGCATGTGCCAGTCCTCCGGATGCCCGGCGATCCCGGTGGCGAAGGCATCGGCCAGCGCCTGTGTCATGGAGGACGTCTTCTGAGCGCGGTCACCTGTCCCGGGTACGGTGACGGGCGGATGGACCCGCGCCTTCATCACCGGCGTGCCGTCGTACCAGAGGGTGACCGGCAGCAGCAGCGCACCGGTCTGCTGGGCCAGCAGCGCGGGGCCCGCGGGCATGCGTGCGGCGGCGCCGAAGAAGCCGACCTCGACACCGGACTCCGACAGGTCGCGGTCGGCGACCAGGCAGACGAGGCCGCCCGACCGCAGCCGCCGCGCCAGGGTCGCGAAGGCCGCCGCGCCGGTGTGCGCGAGCACCTCCATGCCGAGCCCCTCGCGGTAGGCGACGAACCTGTCGTACAGCGATTCGGGTTTCAGCCGCTCGGCGACCGTCGTGAACGGGACCTTCAGGTCCGTGGTGACCCAGGCCCCGGCGAGGTCCCAGTTCGCCAGGTGCGGCAGGGCCAGAATGACGCCCCGCCCGGCGTCCAGGCCCTCCGTGAGCCAGTGGGCGCCCTCGACGTCGATGCTGTCCTTGATCCGCTTCGCGGACCAGGTCGGCAGCCGGAAGGACTCCATCCAGTAGCGCATGTACGAGCGCATACCGGCCCTGGACAGTGCGGCGAGCGCGATGGGGTCCGCGTCCGGCACCACCCGGGCCAGATTGGACTCCAGCCGCAGCACGCTCCTGCCGCGCCTGCGCCACACCTGGTCGGCGAGGGTGCGGAAGAGGGCCCGGGCGGCAGGCTCGGGAAGCGTTTTCACGGCGGCCCAGCCGACTCCGTACAGCCCGTCCGTCAGCCGTCCCTCCAGATCGGCCCGGAGGCTCACCGGTCGGCCTCGTTCCCCTGTTCCACCGGGCCCGCGACGGCTGCCGCGGCCGCTGCGGCGGCGTCGGCCTCGGCCGACTCCCTGCGCACGGTCACCACCCGCTGGATCAGCGTGACCAGGCTGCCCACCGCGACGATCCACAGCGCGATCGGCAGCAGGACCTGGATACCGGGGACCCCGAAAGCGTGCAGACCGGCGAGACCGGCCGCCACCAGCGAGATCACCAGCCGCTCGGCCCGTTCCACGAGCCCGTTCACCGCGACGGGCAGGCCGATCGACTCGCCGCGCGCCTTGGTGTACGAGACGACCTGGCCGCTGGCCAGGCAGAAGATCGCGACCGCGCACAGCACGTCGTCGTTGCCGCTGCCCGCGTACCAGAGGGCGAACCCGCCGAAGATCGCCCCGTCGGCGACCCGGTCGAGCGTCGAGTCCAGGAACGCGCCCCACCGGCTCGACACCCCGGCCTGCCGCGCCATGTTGCCGTCGACGAGGTCCGAGAAGACGAAGAGCGTGATGACGATCGTGCCCCAGAAGAACTCCCCCACCGGGAAGAAGGCCAGGGCGCCGGCCACGACGCCGGCCGTGCCGACGAGGGTGACCGCGTCGGGGCTGACCCCGAGGCGCAGGAGCAGAGCGGCGAACGGTGTGAGGACACGCGTGAAGAATGCACGCGCGTACTTGTTCAGCATGGCCTTCCCGAGGGTCGGTGCCGCGCGGCCCCTTCGGCCACTGGCTGGCCCATCGTAGTCACCAGCCGTACGGTCCACGGGCGGGCACCCCGGCCCCTCCGGGACGCCGCACGTCACGGGCGGGGCCCGGTGCGACGTATGGACGGGGCCCGGACCGAGTGCCAAGCTCGAATTACGACCTGGTGCGCGATAGGGGGTGGATCAGCGAGCGGCGTTCTGTGGCTTCGCATCCAAGGCGGAGGAGGGCGGTGACGCGGAGCGTCATCAACCGACGACAACGCCGGAGGCGGAGTCACAGGGCGTCGGGAGCCCGCCCGCTATCGTGCACCAGGTCGTAAGAAAGGTGACCGGCGGCGAAGCAGCCCATGCCGATCAGGAAGGCGGTGCCGGACCCGGAC
>DATCWZ010000151.1:0-3051 GCA_036566065.1 Streptomyces sp.
GCGTCGGGCGCCAGGCCGCGTTCGGCGTCCCAGTCGATCAGCGAGGCGATCCAGCGCTCCGCCTCCAGCGGCCGCAGCGGCATCGGCGCGATCGCGCCGACCGCGCACCGCACGCCGCGCCTCGCCGGATCGAGGACAACCGCGACGGAGGCGGTGGCCCTGCCAGGCCCCGTACGTCCCGTCGCCTTCAGGAAGACCTGCGGGGCGTGCAGCAGCGGTACGCGGACGAAGCCGATCAGCTCCGCGGGCTCCAGCATCTCGCGGCCCGCCAGCAGGTGCGAGACGGGAATCTCCCGGCGGGAGCCGCCCGGCCCCGCGATGACCAGCTCGGCCTCCAGCGCGGCGAGCGCCGGGAGGGCGTCACCGGTCGGGGCGGCCGTGGCGATGTTGCCGCCGAGCGTCCCGGCGTTACGGATCTGGGGGGGCCCAGCGGCGCGGGAGGCTGCGGCGAGCGCGGGGATGAGGGCGGCGAAGTCGGGCCGCCCCATGCGTGCGTGGGTGAGTCCCGCGCCGAGCAGCGCGTGCCCGTCCTGGTAGTGCCAGCCGCGCAGCTCGCTGATCCGGCCGAGGCCGACCAGTCCCGAGGGGCGCAGCAGGCCCCTGTTGACGGCCGCCATCAAATCCGTACCACCGGCCACGGGGACGGCGGCGGGCATGGCGCCGAGTGCTGCCACAGCCTCGTCGAGCGAGGCCGGCAGCGTCACCGTCTGCATGGCCCGCGGTGCGTGAGTGGTCAACCCCTGCCCCTTCCCGGTGTCCCGGCTGTCCCGCCTGTTCCGCCGTACGGTACGTGCTCACAGACCGGACGTGGCAACTCTGGCACATCTTCGGAGCTGCCCGACGCGAGGGTCCGCGAAGGGTGCATCCGTCCCTGACCAGGGGGAAAATACCGTTTCGCACCTCTTCGACACGCGGGGCCGATTGCCACTCTTCGGCGGGCTTGTACGACTTATTCGGTTCGTCTCGGGCAGCCTCTTCACACGGTGGGCGGCGGTCCCTCGATCGGGCGGCCGAGCACGCCGGGGCGGCGCTGCCAGGGCAGCGGTCCGCCGGGCCTGCGGTAGTCGACGCCGAGGGCGTCGAGCCGGGCATAGTGCACGCGCATCCGGCGTTCGAAATCGGCGAAGTCCCGGTCGGCGGGGGCCGGGAGGCGGGACCAGGCGACCTCGGCGAAGGCGGCGAGCCGGGGGAAGACCTGGTAGTCGACGCGGGCCCGGTTCTGCATGACCTCGGTCCATACGTTGGCCTGGGTACCGATGACATGACCGGCCGCTTCGTCGGAGAGGCCCGGCGGTACGGGCTCGAACCGGTAGACGTCCTCCAGGGTGCGGACGTATCCGATGGGCATCGGCTCGTCGGGGCCACTGTCCTGACGGTGGTCCAGATAGACCTGCTGCTCGGGGCACATCACGACGTCGTGGCCCGCCTCCGCGGCGGCGACGCCGCCCGCGTAACCCCGCCAGGACGAGACGGCGGCGCCGTCCGGCAGCCCGCCCTCCAGGATCTCGTCCCAGCCGATGAGGCGGCGCCCGTGCGCGGTGAGCCAGGTGTCGAAATGCCGGATGAACCAGGCCTGGAGGCCGTCCTCGCCCGTCAGGCCGAGTTCGACGATCCGGGCCTGGGCCGTCGGGGACTGCTTCCACTGGTCCTTGAGGCACTCGTCGCCGCCGATGTGGACGAACGGCGAGACGGCGGGCGGGAAGAGTTCCAGGACTTCTTCGAGCACGCCCTCGAAGAAGCGGAGGGTGGTGTCAGTGGGGGACAGTACGTTCGGGTTGATGCCCCAGGTGTCCCAGACGGAAAGGGTCGTGGTGTCCAGTACGTCGGTGTTGCCCAGTTCCGGATACGCGCTGATCGCGGCCTGCGAGTGGCCGGGAATGTCGATCTCGGGGACGACGCGGATATGCCGCTCGGCGGCGTATGCGACGATTTCGCGGATGTCGTCCTGCGTGTAGTAGCCGCCGTGCGGCGTCTCGTCCCACAGCTCGGACGCCCGGTGGCCGATTTTGGTACGTGCCCGCCAGGCGCCGGTCTCCGTGAGCCGGGGGTAGCGCCTGATCTCGATGCGCCAGCCCTGGTCGTCGGTGAGGTGGAAGTGAAAGACGTTCAGCTTGTGGGCGGCGAGGAGGTCGAGGTAGCGAAGTACGTCGTCCTTGGGCATGAAGTGCCGTGACACATCGAGCATCAGGCCGCGCCAGGCGAAGCGGGGGCTGTCGTCGAACGTGACCCGCGGGAGGTCCCAGGTCCGGTCGGCGCTCAGTGGTGCGCGCCGGTGGGCCGCGGGGCCGAGGAGCTGGCGGAGGGTCTGGGCGCCCCAGAAGACGCCCGCCGGGCCGCCGCCTTCGATGAGGACGGCCACCTTCTCGATGGAGCCGTCGGTGGCCAGCCGGTAGCCCTCCGGGCCGAGTTCGCGCTCGACATCCGGGTTGGTCCGCAGCCTGATGGAGTGCGGGCCCGTGCCGTCGGGGAACGGCAGGCCGGTGGCCGCACCGACCGTGGTGCGCAGCCAGCGGGCCACGCCGTCCGTGCCGGGTCCCGCGTCCAGTAGGGTACGCACGTCGACCGGGGTGCGGGCCTGGGTGCGGCCGGGGTTGGCGTGCGGTGGGCGGTGCCCGTACCCGGTTCCGCTGGGCGCGGGGATCAGACCCTCGGTGTCCATCACATCAGTCCTTAACCGCTACCCCATCGAGCGTTGCAGCATCTGCAACACGCGTTTCGTTCCGCACAACTCACAGGAGCGTAAGGGTGCGTTTCCGCCACGACAAGTGGTCTCGACCATTCTGTGGAGACGGTGGTACGGGCGGCGCGGCGTACGGGGGGACGAGCAGGGACGAATCATGCGAAAAGCCCCCGGAGCGCGCGGCGAAACGCGCTCCGGGGGCCATGCCCCGAAGGGGGGAGGACCGCTAAGGACCGGCTACTTCTTGCCGCCGTCCTTGCCGCCCTTGCCCTTGTCGCCGCCGGCGCCCATGGACTCGTAGATCTCCTTGCACAGCGGACAGACGGGGTACTTCTTCGGGTCGCGGCCCGGTACCCACACCTTTCCGCACA
>DATCWZ010000148.1:0-4043 GCA_036566065.1 Streptomyces sp.
CTTGGGATTTCGGCAGACAGCCTGCCGAGGTGCACGGTGTGCGACGACGGGCTGTCAGCCCGCAGTCACCTCACGAATCCGATAAGACTGCACTTCTCGGATCACCTCCTTTCAGCGTGTGCGCACAGCCTAGAAACCTGCCCCGAGGCGCACAAGCGATTTGCTGAGCCCGTTTTGCGGGAAGTGGATGTGTATCGGGTCACCTTCGAGTTCAATGGTCTGACGTGCGGCAATGCGGGCAGCAATAGGAGACACGTCCTGCGGGAGGTACGGGATGAGTGCTTCCAGGAGCAGCGGAACCACCGACGCACTCGGACCCGACGAGGACCCCGAGGAGGAGCGCGCGGGGCGCGGGTGCGGCGACGGGTGTGCCAACGGCGGCGTGGGCGGTACGGGGCACGGGGCGGTTTCCGGGGCGCCGTTGCTGGCGGCCCTGCTCGACGGCATGGACGCGGCGCTCTGCGCCTTCGACGTGCACGGCACCATCACCCACTGGAACCGTGAGGCCGAGCGGACACTCGGCTGGACGGCCGAGGAGGCCGTCGGCCGCACCGGGTTCGCCGGGTGGGCGGTGCGCAGTGCCGACGCGGAGGAGGTGCGGTCTCGGCTGATGGCCGCCATGGACGCGCCGGGGCGGCAGGTCCACGAGTTCGCGCTGCTGCGCAAGGACGGCGGGCGTGTTCTCGTACGGACACAGTCGGCCGGAGTGCGGGGTGCGGACGGGAAGCCGGCCGGGGTGTACTGCGCGTTCAGCGAGGTGCACGCGCAGATCGACCTGGAGCGGGCGATCGCGCTGAGCGAGGCGCTGCTCGAGGACGCGGCATGGGGTGTGGTCCTGGTCGACGTCGATCTGCGGCCCACGGTCGTCAACGTCCATGCGGCGCGGGCGCTGGGCGGCGATCCTACGGCGCTGCTGGGGCGCCCGCTGGGTGAGCTGATCGCGCAGGGCGTGGAGGACCTGGAGGGCGCGTTGCAGCATGTGCTCGCCGAGGGTGCGCCGCCCGCACCCGCGGATCTGTGGGTGACGCTGCGGACCGCCGACGGGGAGCGGCGGCGCTGCTGGCACAGTGGCTTCCTGCGGCTGGCCTCGCCGCTGGCGGAGGAACCGGTTCCGCTGGGGGTTGGCTGGCTGTTCCGCGATGTGACCGAGGCGAAGCTGGCGGAGCAGGACGCCGCCCGTATGCGTTTCCGGTCGAACCAGTTGCACCGGGCGGCCCGCTCGGCCGCCGAGTGCGAGGACCCGATGGAAGCGGCGACGACCTCCCTGGACTACGCGCTGGCAGGGTTCGCCGACCACGTACTGGTCGATCTGCTGGCGGGGGAGCGGCTGGTACGGATCGCCGCGACGCCGGACGACGAGCCGGGCCCGTGCCTGCCCGTGTCGGGGGGCTCCATACCCGTGCGGTATCCGCCGGGGCACCCGGCGCTGCAGGCGGTGGAGCGTACCGGCTCGATACGGGCCGTCGCCGAGGCCGGTGCGGGTGAGGCGTGGGCGGTGGAGCGGCAGTGGCCCCGGGACTCGGCGCACGCCCTGTGCGCGGTGCTGCGGAGCAGGGGGCGGACGCTGGGCGTGGTGACGTTCCTGCGCGCGGCGAGCCGGGCCGGTTTCGAGCGCCCCGACGCGATGTACGCGGAAAGTGTGGCCGTACGGGTCGCGTCGATCCTGGATCTCGCACGGCTCATGGAGACGGGTGGGGGATCGGCCGGCCTGTCCGGGGACTGAGCTGCGGGGCCGGTACGCCGGTCAGTGGCGGTAGAAGATCCGGTCTGCGTACTCCGTCATCACCCGGCCGTTCCACTCGTGCCCGCCGTCCACGTTCCCTGAGCGCAGCAGCGGCGGTTCGATCCCGCGCGCCACCAGCGCCTCCGCCGCCGCCGCCATCATCGCCTGCATAACCGCGCTGGTGACCACCGTGGACGCGGGAGCGAACGGTGCGTCGACGCCGTCCGTCGTCAGCTCCGCGTCACCGATCGGAATCTTGCTGTCGAGCACGATGTCGCAGTGGTCGCGCAGAAAACCGCCCGAGGCATGCCGGGACCTGGTGCCCTCCGCGTACGCGACCGAGGTGACCCCGATGACCGTGAGGCCGAGCGCGCGCGCGTTCTGCGCCATCTCCACGGGCAGCGCGTTGCGCCCCGAGAGGGAGATGATCACCAGCAGGTCGCCCGACCTGGCCGGGCTGGAGTCGAGCACCGCGCCCGCGAGGCCGTCCACCCGCTCCAGCGCGGAGCCCAGGGTGGCGGGCATGACGTCGACTCCGACCGTGCCCGGCACGGTGAGCAGGTTCATCAGGGCGAGACCGCCCGCCCGGTAGACGACGTCCTGGGCGGCGAGCGAGGAATGCCCGGCGCCGAAGGCGAAGAGCCTGCCGCCCGCGGCGACCGTATCGGCGATCGCGGCCCCCGCGGCGGCGATGCTGCCGGACTCCTCGTCGCGTACCCGCCCCAGCAAGCCGATCGCGGCGTCGAAGAACTGACCGGCAAGCTTGCTGTCGCTCATCGAGGAGGCCTTTCGTACGGTGAGGGAATGTCTGTGCCGCCGATCACGTTGCGGTCTGGACCAGTGACCTGTCAATAGCGTCTGCCGGGCCCGCCGGACGTGCGGCCACACGTCGGCGCGGCACGGTTGTCAGCGGTATGGGTCAGAATTGGTGCAGGGCCATCGCACGACGATTTTCATGTCACAGCATCGAGGGGCACGTATGTCCGGACTGATCGACACAACGGAGATGTATCTCCGCACCATCCTCGAGCTCGAAGAGGAAGGCGTGGTCCCGATGCGCGCCCGGATCGCCGAGCGGCTCGACCAGAGCGGTCCGACGGTCAGCCAGACGGTGGCGCGCATGGAGCGGGACGGGCTGGTTCAGGTCGCGGGCGACCGCCATCTGGAGCTGACCGATGAGGGACGCAGGCTGGCGACGCGGGTGATGCGCAAGCACCGGCTCGCGGAGTGCCTGCTCGTCGATGTCATCGGCCTGGAGTGGGAGCAGGTGCACGCGGAGGCGTGCCGCTGGGAACACGTGATGAGCGAAGCTGTCGAGCGCAGGGTGCTGGAGCTGCTGCGGCATCCGACGGAGTCGCCGTACGGCAACCCCATCCCCGGCCTGGAGGAGCTGGGCCAGAGCAGGGAGGCGGACCCGTTCCTCGACAAGGGCATGGTGAGCCTGTCCGAGCTCGACCCGGGCGCGGAGGGCAAGACCGTCGTGGTGCGGCGGATCGGTGAGCCGATCCAGACCGACGCCCAGCTCATGTACACGCTGCGCCGGGCGGGCGTGCAGCCCGGTTCCGTCGTCAGCGTGACCGAGTCGCCCGGGGGTGTGCTGGTCGGCTCCAGCGGCGAGGCGGCGGAGCTCGCGGCGGAGGTCGCCTCACATGTGTTCGTGGCGAAGCGCTGAGGCGCGGAGACGCTGAGCGGTGGAACGGGAGTGAAACAGGAGGCTGCAGGTGCCGCTGCCAGTGCATCTGCACATGCACGAGTCAAGTGGTAAAGCCCGCTATCTGTTTTCCGTCCGGAATTGCAGCGCTCGGGCGAAACGCGTGCCAGGCTGTGGCCCAGGCAAATGACCTGAGAGCGTCGGCAGGGTCCCGCCGCGCGGTCCGGGGAGGGAGCAGGGAATGCGCCCGTCGTGCTGGCATGTGCGCCGAGAGGCGGCTGCCGCGGCCTCGTACGGCCCCGTAGCGACGGGGGTCCTGGTCTGCGCTCCCGCGTCGTGCCGGTACGGGCGCGGAGCGCCCCGTACAGGAACAGGGGACGGCCCCGGCGCCCGAGGGCGCCGGGGCCGGTCCTCCCCTTCGCTGACCTGGAGCCCCGAGCTCTCAAGGTCAGTTCCCACGGGCCGTAGTCCCCGAGCGGCCCGCTCCCCGCAGAAGATCTCCCCCGGCCGACGGGCGTCAATCCTTGCCGGCTGTCACTCGAACGAGGGGTGTTCTTCGCCCGTAGCCGGTTTTCGAATAAAGGTTCGATAGCCTGGCTGACGCGACCATACGGTGACCGAGGACGAGAAGGGGGTGCCAGAACCCATGGTGCGGCGCATCGATGTGAC
>DATCWZ010000529.1:0-5411 GCA_036566065.1 Streptomyces sp.
TGTGCGCGGGCAGCGGCGATGAGCTGGGCGGTCCGGGCCGCGGTCCCCGACGGCGCGTCGGCCTTTTTGGGGTGGTGCAGCTCGATGACTTCGACGGATTCGAAGTAGGGGGCGGCCTGCTGGGCGAATTTCATGGTGAGGACCGCGCCGATGGAGAAGTTCGGCGCGATGAGCACCCCGGTCTCCGGGGAGCCGGAGAGCCAGGCGCCGAGCCGCGCGAGCCGCTCGTCGGTCCAGCCGGTCGTACCGACGACGGCGTGGATGCCGTGCCGGACGCAGAATTCGAGGTTGCCCATCACCGACGCGGGGGTGGTGAGCTCGACCGCGACCTGGGTACGGGCCTCCGTGAGGGTCTCCAGCGTGTCGCCGCGGCCCAGCGCGGCCACCAGCTCCATGTCGTCGGCGGCCTCCACGGCCCGTACGGCCTCGGATCCGATGCGTCCACTGGCGCCGAGAACGGCCACGCGCAGCTTGCTCATGTGCTCTGCTTCCTTGACTGGTGGGTTACGGGGAACCGGCGGCGTACCGGCGTTACGAGACCGCCTCGTGGAGGCGGTCCGCCTGCCGGTCCTTGAGCGGGCCGATGACGGAGAGCGAGGGGCGGTGTCCCAGGACGTCCCGCGCCACGGCACGGACCTGGTCCGGGGTGACCGCCGCGATGTTCGCCAGCATGTCGTCGACCGACATCTGTTCGCCCCAGCACAGCTCGCTCTTCCCGATCCGGTTCATCAGCGCGCCGGAGTCCTCCAGGCCGAGGACCGTCGATCCGGCGAGCTGGCCTATCGCGCGGCTGATCTCGTCGTCGTCGAGGCCGTCGGCCGCCGCGCGGTCGAGCTCGTCGCGGCAGATCTTGAGGACATCGTGCACCTGGCTGGGCCTGCAGCCCGCGTAGACACCGAAGAGGCCGCAGTCGGCGAAGCCCGAGGTGTACGAATACACGCTGTAGGCGAGGCCACGCTTCTCCCGTACCTCCTGGAAGAGGCGCGAGCTCATGCCGCCGCCGAGCGCGGTGTTCAGGACGCCGAGCGCCCAGCGGCGGTCGTCGGTCCTGGGGATGCCCGGCATGCCGAGGACGATGTGGGCCTGCTCGGTCTTACGGTTGATCACTTCCACCCGGCCCGCGGTGGTCAGGGCGCGGGAGCCGTCACGCGGAGCCGTGGGGACGGCGTCGGTGCGGGAGAGCGCGCCCGCGCTCTCGAACGCCTTGCGGACCTGGCGTACGACGGCGGTGTGATCGATGTTCCCGGCCGCCGCGACCACGAGGTGTGTGGGGTCGTAGTGCTTCTTGTAGAAGCGGGCTATCCTGCCGCGGTCCAGGGCGTTGACGGTGCCGACGGTGCCGAGGACCGGCCTGCCCAGCGGGGTGTCGCCGAGCATGGTGTGCGCGAACAGGTCGTGTACGCAGTCGCCCGGGTCGTCCTCCGTCATGGCGATCTCCTCAAGGATGACGCCGCGTTCGGCCTCGACGTCCTCGGGGGTGATCAGCGAGCCGGTCAGCATGTCGCAGACGACGTCGATGGCCAGTGGCAGGTCCGTGTCGAGGACCCGCGCGTAGTAGCAGGTGTACTCCTTCGCCGTGAAGGCGTTCATCTCGCCGCCGACCGCGTCGATCACGGAGGAGATGTCCAGGGCGCTGCGGGTACCGGTGCCCTTGAACAGGAGGTGTTCCAGGTAGTGCGTCGCGCCGTTCAGGGCGGGCGTCTCGTCGCGTGATCCGACGTTGGCCCAGATCCCGAAGGTGGCGGAGCGGACGGCGGGCATGGTCTCGGTGACGATCCGCAGACCGCCGGGGAGGACCGTACGGCGGACGGTGCCGGTGCCGTCGGTGCCCTTGAGGAGCGTTTGGGTACGGGCGACGGCCCGCGCCTCCGAAGAGGTGCGGGCCGTCGTCTCGGAACTACGGGACGTCACTTGGCGGCGTCGTCCTTCTTCTCGGCCTTCGCGGAGCCGTCGGACTCGGCGCCCTCGATGACGGGGATGAGGGAGAGCTTGCCACGGGAGTCGATCTCGCCGATCTCGACCTGGACCTTGGTGCCCACGGTCAGGACGTCCTCGACGTTCTCGACGCGCTTGCCGCCGGCGAGCTTGCGGATCTGCGAGATGTGCAGCAGACCGTCCTTGCCCGGCATGAGGGAGACGAAGGCACCGAAGGTGGTGGTCTTGACGACCGTACCCAGGTAGCGCTCGCCGACCTCCGGCATGGTCGGGTTGGCGATCGCGTTGATCGTGGCACGCGCGGCCTCGGCCTGCGAGCCCTTCTGGGCACCGATGTAGATGGTGCCGTCGTCCTCGATCGTGATGTCGGCGCCGGTGTCCTCCTGGATCTGGTTGATCATCTTGCCCTTGGGGCCGATGACCTCACCGATCTTGTCCACCGGGATCTTGACGGTGATGATCCGCGGGGCGTTCGGGGACATCTCGTCCGGGACGTCGATGGCCTCGTTCATGACGTCCAGGATGTGCAGACGCGCGTCACGGGCCTGCTTCAGCGCGGCGGCCAGGACCGAGGCGGGGATGCCGTCGAGCTTGGTGTCGAGCTGGAGCGCGGTCACGAACTGCCGGGTGCCGGCGACCTTGAAGTCCATGTCGCCGAAGGCGTCCTCCGCACCGAGGATGTCGGTGAGGGCGACGTAGTGGGTCTTGCCGTCGATCTCCTGCGAGATCAGGCCCATGGCGATACCGGCGACGGCGGCCTTGAGGGGCACACCGGCGTTCAGCAGCGACATGGTGGAGGCGCAGACCGAGCCCATGGACGTCGAGCCGTTGGAGCCCAGCGCCTCGGAGACCTGGCGGATCGCGTACGGGAACTCCTCGCGCGACGGCAGCACCGGCACGAGGGCGCGCTCGGCGAGCGCGCCGTGGCCGATCTCGCGGCGCTTGGGCGAGCCCACGCGGCCGGTCTCACCGACGGAGTACGGCGGGAAGTTGTAGTTGTGCATGTAGCGCTTGCGGGTCACCGGGGAGAGGGTGTCGAGCTGCTGCTCCATGCGAAGCATGTTGAGGGTGGTGACGCCCAGGATCTGGGTCTCGCCGCGCTCGAACAGCGCCGAGCCGTGCACGCGCGGGATGGCCTCGACCTCGGCGGCGAGCGTACGGATGTCCGTGACGCCGCGGCCGTCGATGCGGACCTTGTCCTTGATGACGCGCTCGCGGACCAGCTTCTTGGTCAGCGCGCGGTAGGCACCGGAGATCTCCCGCTCGCGGCCCTCGAACTTCGGGAGCAGCTTCTCGGCCGCGATCTCCTTGATGCGGTCGAGCTCCGCCTCGCGGTCCTGCTTGCCGGCGATGGTGAGCGCCTTGGCGAGCTCGGTGCTGACGGCGGCGGCGAGCGCCTCCAGGACGTCGTCCTGGTAGTCGAGGTAGACCGGGAACTCGCCGGTGGGCTTGGCGGCCTTGGCGGCGAGGTCGGCCTGGGCCTTGCAGAGCACCTTGATGAAGGGCTTCGCGGCTTCGAGACCGGCGGCGACGACCTCCTCGGTCGGGGCCTCGGCGCCGTCCTTGACGAGCTGGATGGTGCGCTCGGTGGCCTCTGCCTCGACCATCATGATCGCGACGTCGCCGTCCTCAAGGACGCGGCCCGCGACGACCATGTCGAAGACGGCGTCCTCGAGCTCGGTGTACGTCGGGAAGGACACCCACTGGCCCTTGACCAGGGCGACGCGGGTGCCGCCGATCGGGCCGGAGAAGGGCAGCCCGGCCAGCATGGTGGAGCAGGAAGCGGCGTTGATCGCGACCACGTCGTACAGGTGGTCGGGGTTGAGCGCCATGACCGTCTCGACGATCTGGATCTCGTTGCGCAGGCCCTTCGCGAAGGAGGGCCGCAGCGGGCGGTCGATGAGGCGGCAGGTGAGGATCGCGTCCTCGGAGGGCCGGCCCTCGCGGCGGAAGAACGAGCCGGGGATCTTGCCGGCCGCGTACTGCCGCTCCTCGACGTCCACCGTGAGGGGGAAGAAGTCGAGCTGGTCCTTGGGCCTCTTGGAGGCGGTGGTGGCCGACAGGACCATGGTCTCGTCGTCCAGATACGCGACGGCGGACCCGGCGGCCTGCCTGGCCAGCCTGCCCGTCTCGAAGCGGATGGTGCGGGTGCCGAAGGTCCCGTTGTCGATCACGGCTTCGGCGTAGTGGGTCTCATTCTCCACTAGTGATTTCTCCATACTCATCGTCTTTGTCGTCCTGCCGCCCGTGTGGCGGGGACGGTGCGGAGAAGCGCCCGTGTGCGCTGGCCGGTCTTCGATCGAAGCTCCCGGGCGCTTTCCCGGGGGCCACTACCGAGGACCGGCGGCCGTGGGCCGCTTCTCCTCTGTTCAGTTGTCGTGCGTCCAGGTTACTGAGCTCGGCCCGGGTATCGCACGTACGGCAAAGGGAGCGGCCCACCAGGTGTGGGTACCGCTCCCTGTCACAGCGTCCTTACTTGGCGCCGGCCGCACCGCGGCGGATGCCGAGGCGGTCGACGAGCGCGCGGAAGCGCTGGATGTCCTTCTTGGCCAGGTACTGCAGAAGGCGGCGGCGCTGGCCGACCAGGATCAGCAGACCGCGGCGCGAGTGGTGGTCGTGCTTGTGCGTCTTGAGGTGCTCCGTCAGGTCCGTGATCCGGCGGGAGAGCATGGCGACCTGAACCTCGGGGGAACCGGTGTCGCCCTCCTTCTGGGCGAACTCGGAGATGATCTGCTTCTTGACAGCGGCGTCGAGCGGCACGCGGTACTCCTTCTTGGTTGGTCCGAAGCGCCCCGCGAGTGCCCCTGGTCGTGTTCTCAGGGGGCTTGCGTGACTCGGGAGCGGAGGTCCGATGAACGCGGTTCCCAGGATGAACCGGGAACGCGTACACAAACGGCCGTCGCCCACCGTACCAGGCTCAGCGGGACCGGCCGACTGCGGCCGGTTACCGGGGCGGTCACCGGGTGGCGGTTTCAGCTCGTCATGGCCCGGGCCCTGGCGTAGATGTCCAGCACCGCGAGGCAGAGCGGGACGAGGGAGAGGAGCAGCGCGCTCTCGGTGAGGTCGAGGAGGCGGCCCCAGAAGGGGGACAGGCCCTTGCGCGGGATGATCAGCGCGATCGCGGTGAGCAGTGCCGCGCCGGCCGCGACGGCGGCGGAGAGCCAGATCGTACGGATGTCGAGGGAGCCGCGGTCGCCGTAGCGCACCAGTTCATGGAGCAGGTCGGCGGGCGGGTTCAGCGCGAGGCCGAGCACCAGCAGGGTGACGGCCCCGATGCCGGCCACCAGGACGCAGGCGACCTGTGCGGTATAGCGGAAGAGGCGGGCGCGCATCAGCATCGCGAGTCCGGAGGCCAGGGCGAGGAACTGGCCCCAGATGTTGTCGGAGAAGCCGAGCACGGCGGCCGATCCGACGAGGACGGCGGCACACCCGCCGACCAGGCCGAGCAGCATCTCGTGGCCGCGGCCACGAGATGC
>DATCWZ010000733.1:0-3682 GCA_036566065.1 Streptomyces sp.
GGCTCGTGGAGCGCGGGGAGACCCTCGCCGTCGCGGAGTCGCTGACCGGTGGCCTCGTGGCCGCCGAACTGACCTCGGTGCCCGGAGCATCGCGGTCCTTCCGCGGTTCGGTCACCGCGTACGCCACCGGGCTGAAGCGGGATCTGCTGGGCGTCGACGGTGCGCTCCTCGCGGAACGCGGCGCGGTGGACCCCGAGGTGGCGGGCGGGATGGCCCGCGGGGTGCGGCAGGCGCTGGGAGCGGACTGGGGCATTGCGACCACGGGGGTCGCGGGTCCGGAGCCGCAGGACGGCAAACCCGTCGGAACGGTCTATGTGGCCGTCTCGGGTCCGCGGGGTGTCCGGAAAGTGGCCCGGCTGCGGTTGAACGGCGACCGGGCGGACATCCGTAGAGAGAGTGTACGGAGCGTGCTGGAGCTGCTCTCCGGGGAACTCGGGGAAAACGCGAGGGCACAGGATACGGAAAAGAACGGGGGGATTTGATGTTTGCAGCCCTGAGTGAACACGACATCACTCCCCGCACGGCCGCAGCGCGAGGCGGTACGGTGGGGCGTGAAGGATGCGGCTACGCGGTCCGAGGAGGGAGCCACCGATGATTCTGCTCCGTCGCCTGCTTGGTGACGTGCTGCGTCGGCAGCGCCAGCGCCAAGGCCGTACTCTGCGCGAAGTCTCCTCGTCCGCCCGAGTCTCGCTCGGTTATCTCTCCGAGGTGGAGCGGGGGCAGAAGGAGGCATCCTCCGAACTGCTCTCCGCCATTTGCGACGCGCTTGACGTACGGATGTCCGAGCTCATGCGGGAAGTGAGCGACGAGCTGTCCCTGGCCGAGCTGGCTGAGTCGGCAGCAGCCAGTGATCCGGTACCTGTGCCGGTACGCCCGATGCTCAATTCCGTCTCCGTCACGTCGGTCGCAGGTGTGCCGACGGGACGAGTCACGATCAAGGCACCCGCGGAAGCAGTGGATGTGGTCGCCGCCTGAATCGCGCGGCCCATGTGAGCGGGGAAACCCCGGTCGGCCCCAGTGGGGTCCGGCCGGGGTTTCTGTGTGTGCGCCCGCCGTCACCGGGCACACGAGGTGTGAGGCCGGGTGGCGGTTCGCCGGGATCGTCGCTCGAATAACCGTTTGGTGTGATATGTGCCATCGTTGACGGTGTGCGAACGGCTATCTGATCGGAGAAGTGCATGTCTGTCGTGAAGAGCCCGCTGTCCGAGAGTGACCTCAAACTCGTGGGGGACGTGCTGCAGGGCGCACTGGTCGATCTGGTCGACCTCTCCCTGGTGGCCAAGCAGGTCCACTGGAACGTGGTCGGGCCGCGCTTCCGGTCCGTGCACCTCCAGCTCGACGAGGTCGTCAGCACGGCGCGGAAGCATTCCGACACGGTCGCCGAGAGGGCCGCCGCGGTCGGCGTCAACCCCGACGGTCGCTCCGCCACCGTTGCCAGGACCACGGCCATCGATACGGTGCGCGAAGGCTGGATCAAGGATGTGGACGCGGTGCAGGCGCTGGTCGACGCCCTCGGTGTGGTGATCGACCGGATGCGCTCGCGGATCGAGGCGACCGCTGAACCGGACCCCGTGACGCAGGACATTCTGATCACGCTGACCGGCGATCTCGAAAAGCACGCCTGGATGTTCCAGGCGGAGAGCGCCGAGCGGTAAGTGAGGAGTTCGAGATGAGTGACAAAGGTGCCATGGACAAGCTGAAAGGCATGGCGAAGGAAGCGGTCGGCAAGCTGACCGGCGACCGGCGCAAGGAAGCCGAGGGCAGGACCGACCAGATGAAGGGCAAGGCCGAGGACACCATGGGCGGGGCCGGTGACCGCGCCAAGGGCGTCAAGGACTCGCTGTCCGACGACGACAAGCATTAGGGTCTTTTGTCCGGCATGATCCGAACGAGGCCCTAGGACCCATGGGCCGCCCCGTCGGCCCGTGCCTGCGTGTCCCCGCCTCTCTTCTCGCCGGGGAGAGGCGGGGACACGCGTGTGTTCCGGTCCTGGCCCGTTGTGGATGCAGCGGGGGCGGTCCCGGGAGAAACTGCCGGAGAGGGCCTCGCGGGTCCTGGACCGCCGGGCAGCTTCCGGGGGTCGGAGCGCGCGGAATCATCCCTGCCCGCGCCGCGCACGCCGGTAGTGCAACGGTGCGCTCTCCCGCCGGGCAACGGGGCCGGACTAGCGTCGGCCGGAGGAGGCAGCCATGGTGCGGCGATGGGTGCCGGCGCTCGTCCTCGGCGGGGCGTGGTGGTGGGCGGTGCTGCGGCTGGTGCTGGAGCCGGAGCATGCCGGACTGGTCGAGGGCGCCGTGGCGGCCGGCGGGTGGGGACTGAGCCTCCTCCCCGTGCATGTGGCCGCGACCGTGCCCCGGGACCCGCTGCCGGGACGGATACGGATACGGGCGCACCGCCTGACCAGGTGGATGGGCCGCAGGCCGTAGTGGTTTCACGCCGCCGCGTTCACCCGTATGGCCTAGTGGTGGGGCCCGGCTGGCATTGGGGGCACCAGTAGGTGGGGCGGTCGTCCTGTACGGCTGTACGGATGGGTGTGCCGCAGCGCAGACACGGCCGTTGCGCCCTGCCGTAGACGAAGAGCCGTTCCCGGAAGCGGGGAGCGGTGCGGATACCGAGGGCGGCCGCATCCGTGGTCGTACGGACGGGCCGGTTCCGATTGACCTCCAGGAGCTGTCTGGCGGCGCTCACCAGACGGTTGGCCGTGGCGTCCGGCAGTTCACCCACGGCGAGCCACGGGCTGACACGGGCCAGGAAGCACAGCTCGCACTTGTAGACATTGCCGATCCCGGCGAGATTGCGCTGGTCCAGGAGGGCTTCACCCAGTGGGCGGGCGGGGTCGGCGAGCAGATTGCGCAGGGCCGTTCCGGCGTCCCAGTCGGGGCCCAGCAGATCGGGACCGAGATGGCCGACGACCCTGTCCTCGTCCTGGGTGCGAAGGAGCTCCAGCACCGGCAGACGGTAGCCGACAGCGGTGTACGCGTCGGTGCCCAGGACCGCGCGGATCTGGTGCGAGGGGCCGCCGCGCCAGCGCTCGCCCGGGGCGTAGAGCCGCCAGGCTCCGTCCATCCGCAGATGGCTGTGCAGCGTGAGTCCGCCCTCGATCCGGGTGAGGAGGTGCTTGCCGCGCGCGGTGACACCGGAGACGGTCATGCCGGTCAGGTCGGCGGTGGCGAACCGGGGGACCCGCAGGTCGGAGCGGGTCAGGACCCGGCCCGCGAGCGCGGCGTCCAGCCGCTCGGCGGTCTGCAGGACCGTGTCTCCCTCGGGCATGACTCCATGATGCGCGGCGTGTCCTCAGGCGCGCAGCCGCAGCCCCCTCGGGGTGGCCAGGAACCCGGCGGCCTCCAGGGTGCGCCCCAGGGGCGACGTCAGTGACGAGGCGCCGTTGGTGCGCTCCACCGTGACCGTGCCCAGCGCTCCCGCGCGACAGGCTGCGGCGAGCGCCTCCGCCGCCGCGCGCAGTGCGGGATCCTCCGGGTCGGACGGCCAGGCCAGCAGGGTCTTGCCGCCGCGCTCCACGTACAGCGTCAGCTCACCGTCGACGAGGACGACCAGAGAGCCCGCCTTGCGGCCCGGCTTGTGCCCGGCGCCGTCCGGCGATTCGGGCCAGGGCAGCGCGGCACCGTACGCGTTGGCCGGATCGGCCGCGGCCAGGACCAGCGCGCGCTGGGCGCTGCCCGGG
>DATCWZ010000115.1:0-3058 GCA_036566065.1 Streptomyces sp.
CCGCCCGCTCCCTCACCGCCAACCAGAGCGATGCCGAGGACCTGCTGCAGACCGCGCTCACCAAGACGTACGTCGCCTGGGAGCGGATCGAGGATCACCGGGCGCTCGACGGATACGTCCGCCGCGCCCTGCTGAACACCCGTACCTCGCAGTGGCGCAAGCGCAAAGTCGACGAGTACGCCTGTGAGGAGGTGCCCGAGAGGGGAACCCTGCCCGCGCCCGACCCCGCCGAGCAGCAGTCGCTGCACGACGCGATGTGGCGGGCGGTGCTGAAGCTCCCGGACCGGCAGCGGGCGATGCTCGTCCTGCGCTATTACGAGGACCTCAGCGAGGCCCAGACGGCCGACGTGCTCGGTGTGTCCGTCGGTACGGTCAAGAGTGCAGTGTCCCGTGCCCTCCGCAAGCTCCGCCAGGACCCGGAACTGACCCCGGTCAGATGACGCGGAACGCCCGGTCAGGGCCCTGTTTTGGCGACCGACACCGATTCGTACTCCCGCTACTAGTGACATACCGAGTGGTATGTGCGCAGAATCAGCGCAACCTTACTGCCGCGTAGCGCCTACCGGGAGGACGCCGTGCTCAGCACCATGCAGGACGTACCGTTGACTGTCACCCGCATCCTGACGCATGGGATGACCATTCACGGGAAGTCTCAGGTCACGACCTGGACCGGCGAACCGGAGCCACACCGGCGCAGCTTCGCCGAGATCGGCAGGCGCGCCACCCAACTGGCCAACGCCCTCCGCGACGAGCTGGGCATCGACGCCGACCAGCGCGTCGCGACCCTGATGTGGAACAACGCCGAGCACGTCGAGGCGTATCTGGCGATCCCCTCCATGGGCGCCGTGCTGCACACGCTCAACCTCAGGCTTCCCACCGAACAGCTCGTCTGGATCGTCAACCACGCGGACGACAAGGTCCTGTTCGTCAACGGTTCGCTGCTGCCGCTGCTCGTACCGCTGCTTCCCCAGCTCCCCACCGTCGAACACGTGGTCGTCGCCGGTCCGGGTGACCGCTCCGTCCTTGAGGGCGTGACACCGCGCGTACACGATTACGAGGAGCTGATCAACGGCCGCCCCACGACCTACGACTGGCCCGAGCTTGACGAACGCCAGGCCGCGGCCATGTGCTACACCTCCGGGACCACCGGGGACCCCAAGGGCGTCGTCTACTCCCACCGCTCCATCTATCTGCACTCCATGCAGGTCAACACGGCCGAGTCGATGGGCCTCACGGACAAGGACACCACGCTCATCGTGGTCCCCCAGTTCCACGTGAACGCGTGGGGACTGCCGCACGCGACGTTCATGAGCGGCGTCAACATGCTCATGCCCGACCGGTTCCTCCAGCCGGCCCCGCTCGCCGAGATGATCGAGCGCGAGAAGCCCACCCACGCCGCCGCGGTCCCCACCATCTGGCAGGGGCTGCTCGCGGAGGTCAGGGAGAACCCGCGTGACCTCAGTTCCATGGACCGCGTCACGATCGGCGGCTCGGCGTGTCCGCCTTCCCTCATGGAGGAGTACGACAAGCTGGACGTCCGCCTCTGCCAGGCCTGGGGCATGACGGAGACCTCGCCGCTCGGCACCATGGCCAATCCGCCCGCCGGTATCACCGTCGAGCAGGAATGGCCCTACCGCATCACTCAGGGCCGCTTCCCGGCCGGGGTCGAAGCGCGGCTGGTCGGCCCCGGCGGCGAGCACCTGGAATGGGACGGCGAGTCGGCGGGTGAGCTGGAGGTCCGCGGTCCCTGGATCGCCGGTGCGTACTACGGCGGGGCGGACGGCGAGCACCTGCGCCCCGAGGACAAGTTCAGCGAGGACGGCTGGCTGAAGACCGGCGATGTCGGTGTGATCAGCAAGGACGGCTACCTCACCCTCACCGACCGCGCCAAGGACGTCATCAAGTCCGGCGGCGAGTGGATCTCCAGCGTCGAACTGGAGAACGCGCTTATGGCCCACCCGGATGTGGCCGAGGCCGCGGTCGTCGCCGTCCCCGACGACAAGTGGGGCGAGCGCCCGCTCGCGACCGTCGTCCTCAAGGACGGCGCCACCGCGGACTACGCGTCGCTGCAGGCGTTCCTCGCCGAGTCCATCGCGAAGTGGCAGCTTCCGGAGCGCTGGACGATCATTCCGGCGGTGCCGAAGACGAGCGTCGGCAAGTTCGACAAGAAGGTGCTCCGCAAGCAGTACGCGGCCGGTGAGCTGGACGTGACCCGGATCTGAGACCGGCACAACAATGCGAGGGCGGTACGGAAGCTTCCGTACCGCCCTCGGTGATACCGGTCAGTTGGTGCCGATCTTCGCCAGCAGGTCGACGATGCGCGACTGCACGTCGTCCCTGGTCGAGCGTTCGGCCAGGAACAGTACCGTCTCGCCCGAGCTGAGCAGCGGCAGCTCCGCCTCGTTCATGCCGGTCGAGGTGTACACGACCAGCGGGGTGCGGTTCAGCCGGCCGTTGGCGCGCAGCCAGTCGACGATCCCGGCGCGCCGACGGCGTACCTGCATCAGGTCCATCACCACCAGGTTCGGCCGCATCCGGGTGGCCAGTTCGACCGCCTCGTCGTCGGTCGACGCCCGCGCGGCCAGCATTCCGCGCCGCTCCAGGGTCTCCGTCAGCGCCAGCGCGATCTCCTGGTGCTCCTCGATCAACAGCACCCGCGGCGGATGCTGTTCGCTGTCGCGGGGTGCGAGCGCCTTCAGCAGTACGGCGGGGTCGGCGCCGTACGCCGCTTCCCTGGTCGCCTGCCCGAGACCGGCCGTCACCAGCACCGGCACCTCCGCCGCCACCGCGGCCTGGCGCAGCGACTGCAGTGCCGTACGGGTGATCGGCCCCGTCAGCGGGTCCACGAACAGCGCGGCGGGGAACGCCGCGATCTGGGCGTCCACCTCCTCGCGGGAGTGCACGATCACGGGGCGGTAGCCCCGGTCGCTGAGCGCCTGCTGCGTGGCGGCGTCCGGGGCGGGCCACACGAGCAGCCGCCGCGGGTTGTCCAGCGGCTCGGGCGGCAGTTCGTCGTCGACGGGACGCGGTGCCGGGCGGTTGGCCACCTCGACCGCGC
>DATCWZ010000283.1:0-3887 GCA_036566065.1 Streptomyces sp.
GCAGTGGCGCGACCACCAATGGAGCGGCCGCAAGCGGCCTTTGCTCGCCCGGGCCCTGATGGCGCTGGTGTCCCGGCCGGGCCTGCTGCGGCTGCAGGGACTCATACGGCGCCACGCACGCGGCAAGGACGGCACCAGCAACCCCCGCAGGAGCGAGCCCGCCACGACCGGGCAGCCCGTCTCCCTGATGCTGGGCTGCGTCGAACGCGGCCTGTACCCGGGGGTGTCACGGGCCGTCCAGGAGCTGTGCCCCGAGATCAGCGTCCCCTCCGCACAGGGCTGCTGCGGTGCGCTGCACGCCCACAACGGGGACTCGGCCACCGGTGCCGCCCTCGCCCGCACCCTGGGCGAGCAACTGCCCGGCACGATCCTGACCACCGCGGGCGGCTGCGCCGCGCACATCGCGCAGCACCTGGGCCGTGACCGGGTACGGGAGCTGAGCGAATACCTCGACGAGCACGGGTACCGGCCCACCGGCCAGGTCATGATCGACGGCCGCAGGGCACGGGCCGGTCTCCAGGACTCCTGCCATCTGCGCAACGGCCTGGGTGTCACCCGTCCGCCCCGGGAACTGATCGCCGCCGTCGCCGACTACGTCGAACTCCCCGGCGCGGGCAACTGCTGCGGCGCGGCAGGCACCTACGCACTGCTCAGACCGGCCGACAGCCGCAAGATGCTGGATCCGAAGATGGACGCGGTGGAAGCGGCCGATGTCGACTTCGTCGTCGCCGTGAACCCAGGATGTCTGCGCCAGCTCGAACAGGGGCTGCGCCGCTCCGGCAGCCGGGCCAGGGCGATCCATCTGGCCGAGTTCCTCACCCTGGCGACAGAACCCGGGCCCGAACCGCGAGCGGCCGAACCCAAGGAAGTGTGAGGCACCGATGCCCACCGATTACGCCTGCCAGAATGCGGCTGACATCGCTGCGGACGCCTTTAATCCCCTCGCGCACGGGCCGGCGGACGGGGCGGCTGGCCTCCTGGCGTTCCTGGACGGCCTCCACGCCGAGCTGAACGGCACCCTGACCGGCTGGCACTCCACGGTGGGCAACCGGATCCGCGGCGTGCTCGGCCTCCCCGCCCCGGGCGCCAAGGGTCCCGCACCCACCGGGTACCCGACCGGCTGGGAGGCCCTCGGGCTGGTCCAGCACAGGGCGCAGGAGGTCCTGACCACGCTGTCGAGCCGCCCCAGGGGCGACTCGACAGGCCCGGCGGGCCTGACACGGCGGCTCGACCTGGTGCGGGACGCCTTCGCCGGGGTATTGCGCGCGCTGGGCATCGGCGCGGAGGAGTCCGTCTATTGCGCCGCCGAACTGGCCGCCGCGGCGGGACTGTTGTTCGGCGTACGCCCCCGCCACCGGGCCGAGTCGCCTTCACCCGCCCCGGCGCCCGCGCAGCCCGCCACGAATCCGATCGTCGCCCTCCCCCGGCTCGGCGACTGGACCATGGGCGGCGGAATGCCATGACCGGCTAGGCGACCCGGGCAGGAAAGCGGCCCGCCCGCCGGTCACTGGATGCCGGCAGTCTCCTCCAGATAGGCGAGCGCGCCCACGCCGTCCTTCGCGAAGAACACCAGCTCGGTGAGCGGCACGGGCAGGAACCCCTCGTCCTCCATGCGCTGGAACTGCTGGCGCAGACCGTCGTAGAAACCCGCCGTATTCAGCAGGACGACCGGCTTGCTGTGCTTGCCGTGCTTCCTCAACTCCAGGATCTCGGTGGCCTCGTCGAGCGTCCCCATGCCACCGACCATGATCACGACGGCGTCGGCCTTCGCCAGCAGCAGCGCCTTGCGCTCGGCCAGATCGCGCGCGATGACCATCTCGTCGGCGTTCGCCCGCGCCAGACCGGCCATGAAGTCGACGGACACCCCCACGAGCCGCCCGCCCGCCGTCTGCACCGCGTCGGCGACGACCTTCATCAGGCCGCTCTCGGAGCCGCCCCAGACCAGGGTGTGCCCTCCCCTCCCGAGCAGCTCGCCGAACTCCCGGGCGGGCACGGTGTAACGGGCGTCGAGATCGGCGGCGGAGAGGAAGACGCAGATGTTCATGCGCCCCACGGTACGGGCCGCCACCAACAGCCGAACGCCACCCGGGAAGAAACCGGGCTGCCCGTCGGCTGATACAGCTATGACTCCGCACCCGCGCCCCACCGGTACCGTCCGGGGACACCGCATCACCGTCGAGCACGGCACTGAGCACGTACGCGTACTGCACGGCGGCGAGGTGCTCGCCGAGAGCCGCCGCCCGCTGGTCCTGCGTGAGACGGGCTGCCCGCCCCGCTACTACCTGCCGCCGGAAGACGTGCGCAGCGACCTGCTGACCCCGTCGGAAACCCACACCCACTGCCCGTTCAAGGGCGACGCAAGCTACTGGTCCCTCCCGGACGCCCCGGACCTCGTCTGGGCCTACCCGCACCCCAAGGAAGAGGTATCCGCGATCAGGGACCACTTCTGCTTCTACGAAACGGAGGTCGTCTCCGGCTGACGGCTCGGCCCCGCCCCTGGCGAGGCATTGCGGGCCCCGCAGGGGCGGCTTGGCCGCCAGGGCGGCGTCAGGAGGTCTTCGCGGTGGCCTTTCGGCGGACCGTTGAGGCGATTGTGGCCGAGCCGACCACTCGGGTGCCGTCGTACAGCACGACCGCCTGGCCGGGGGCCACGCCTCGTACCGGCTTCATGAAGGTGACGTGCAGGGTGCCGTCGGTCAGTTCCGCCGTGACCTGGCTCACCCCGCCGTGGGCGCGGAGCTGGGCGGTGTACGTGCCGGGGCCCTCGGGGGGCGTACCGCACCAGCGGGGCCTGATGGCCTTCAGCGACATGACGTCGAGCGACGAGGCGGGGCCGACCGTGACCGTGTTGTCCACCGGCGAGATGTCCAGGACATAGCGCGGCTTGCCGTCGGCAGCCGGCTGGCCGATGCGCAGGCCCTTGCGCTGGCCGATGGTGAAGCCGAAGGCGCCCTCATGGGTGCCCACCTTCGTACCGGACTCGTCGATGATGTCGCCCTCCGCCTTGCCGCCGAGGCGGCTCGCCAGGAAGCCCTGGGTGTCGCCGTCGGCGATGAAGCAGATGTCGTGGCTGTCGGGCTTCTGGGCGACGGCGAGGCCCCGGCGCTCGGCCTCCGCGCGGATCTCGCCCTTCGTGGTGCGGGTGTCACCGAGCGGGAACATCGCGTGGGCGAGCTGCCTCTCGTCCAGGACGCCGAGGACGTAGCTCTGGTCCTTGGCCATGTCCGACGCGCGGTGCAGCTCGCGGCTGCCGTCCTCTGCGGCGACGACGGTGGCGTAGTGGCCCGTGCAGACCGCGTCGAAGCCCAGCGCCAGGGCCTTGTCCAGCAGCGCCGCGAATTTGATCTTCTCGTTGCAGCGCAGGCATGGATTGGGGGTACGGCCCGCTTCGTACTCCGCCACGAAATCTTCCACGACGTCCTGACGGAAACGTTCCGCGAGGTCCCAGATGTAGAACGGGATACCGATGACGTCGGCGGCGCGGCGGGCGTCGCGGGAGTCCTCGATGGTGCAGCAGCCGCGTGCCCCGGTCCGGAAGGACTGGGGGTTCGCGGAGAGGGCGAGGTGTACGCCGGTCACGTCGTGGCCCGCCTCGGCGGCGCGGGCGGCCGCGACCGCGGAGTCGACACCGCCCGACATGGCGGCGAGCACGCGGAGGGGGCGCTGGGAAGTATGGGTCGTCATAGCCATCCCAGAGTACGTGTCGCCGGGAACCGAAAGCTCGCGGATAAGCGTTGTTGATCTCATGGGGACCAAGCGGAGTGCCGGGGCGCCGGGAAAGGGGCCCGCGGGCGGCATCAGCAGGCGCTCGCTGCTGATCGGCGGCGGGGTCGCGGCGGCGGGTACGGCCGCGCTCGCGCGGGAGGAGCTGCGGCACGCCTGGTGGC
>DATCWZ010000071.1:0-4444 GCA_036566065.1 Streptomyces sp.
GCACCGCGCCCGGCGCCTTCCGCAGCGCCTCGTCCAGTGCCCGGGCCCGCTCGCTGAACGTCCAGCTCCCGACGGCCGACGCGAGATGCACGAACCCGCGGTGGCCGAGGCCCAGCAGATGCTCCGTCACCTGCCGCATGCCGTCCGCGATGTCGAGGTTCACCTGGGCCGCCACCCCGGGCTCCCCCGGGCCGCTGTCCAGCATCACCAGCGGCAGACCGGCGCCCCGCAGCGCCCCGAGCGCGCCCGCCGCCATGGAGGAGGCGATGACCCCGTCGAGCGCCGAGCGGGCGGAGGCGAACGGGTCCCTGGCGGGGCCCGTGCCCTCCGGCGAGGGGTAGAGCACCACTCCGAAATCATGTTCGGCGGCGACGGCGGCGGCGCCCGTGTAGACGCGGGCGAAGAATTCGTTCGTGAGTGCGGGGACAACCAGCAGTGCTGTGCGGGTGCGCCCGAGCCGGAGACTGCGGGCGGCGAGGTTCGGCCGGTAGCCCAGGCCCGTGGCGCTCTCGCGCACCCGCAGCGCGGTGGCCTCGGACACCCGCCCGTGCCACTTGTCGCCCAGCACCAGGGAAACGGTGGCTTGGGAGACACCTGCCGCCCGCGCCACGTCCCGGCTGGTCGGCCGGGCGGGGGCGGGCCGCTGCGCGCTGTTCACTCGGTCCTCCGGGCTGGTGCGGCGGGCGCCGCGAGATGGACTCACGGACTGGTCACATGGTACGTATGAGCTCGACGTTATACGTAAAACTCTCAAGAGAACCCGGAGCGGTCGGCCGGACCCGGGGAGAGGGGGGCGGACATGGCCGCCGGATATCTGGACATCCTCCGCACGCGACACGCTGCCCGGCTGCTCACAGGCACCCTCGTGGGGCGGCTGCCGAACGCCACCGCCCATGTCGCGATTGTCCTGTTCGTCCGGACGGACGGCGGCTCCTACACCCTGGCCGGCACGCTCACCGCCGCCTACGGCCTGGCCACGGCCGCCGGGCAGCCGCTGCTCGGCCGCGCGGTGGACCTCCACGGCCAGCCGCGCGTCCAGTTGCCGGCCGCCGTACTCTCCGCGCTGAGCATGACGGTGCTGGCCCTGGCCGGCCTGGGCTCACTGCCACTGGCCTTCCTCGCCGTGATCGCCGCCGGACTCTTCACGCCTCCGCTGGAGGGCGGCCTGCGGGCCCTGTGGCCGGCCGTCCTGGGCCGGGAGGACCGGGTGCACCGCGCGTACGCGATGGACGCCGTGGCCCAGGAGGTCATGTTCACCGTGGGTCCGCTGCTGGTGACGGTCCTGGTCTCGCTCCGCTCGCCGGCCGCCGCGCTGCTCGTCATCAACGCCGTCGGCGTGCTGGGCGCCCTGTCCGTCGTCCTGTCGGAGCCGTCCCGCACCTGGCGCTCGGCGCCGCGCGAGGCGCACTGGCTGGGAGCGCTGCGCTCGCCCGGGCTGCTGGCGCTGCTGGGCGCGTTCTTCTTCGTCGGGGTCGCCCTCGGTTCCATCACGGTGGCGGGCATCGCGTACGCCGACGATCACGGCCGGGAGTCCGTGTACGGCTGGCTGATGGCCGCCCTCGGCCTCGGCGCGCTGATCGGCGGTGCCGCGTACGGGGCGCGGCAGTGGGCCGGGGCGCCCGAGCGGCGGCTGCGGATCATCGTGGCCCTGCTGGCGCTGGGCTATCTGCCGCTGACGCTGACTCCCGGAGTACCGGCCATGATCGCGCTGGCCGCGCTGGCCGGGGTGTTCCTGGCCCCCGCGATCGCCTGCTCGTTCATCGTCGTCGACCGGCACGCGCCGAGCGGCACGGTGACCGAGGCGTTCTCCTGGCTCGTCACCACCTTCGGCGTGGGCGCCGCGGCGGGCACCGCCATCGCCGGTCCTGCCGTGGAGCTGGGCGGGACGGCGAGCGGTTTCGCCGTGGCCGGAGCGGGCGGAGCGGCGGCATTGCTGGTCCTGCTGGCCACCGGAAAGGTCCTCGCAGTTCCCGGACGTACGCACGGCGTCGCGGCCCGTTTCGAAAATGATCGCAACGGGGCGGCCGAACCCGGTTTGCGCTCAGGCCATAAGGCGTAATGTTCAGTCATGGACCGCCGCATTTTCGGGCTGGAGAACGAGTACGGCGTCACGTGCACGTTCAGGGGACAGCGCCGACTGTCACCTGACGAAGTGGCGCGCTACCTCTTCCGCCGTGTCGTGTCATGGGGCCGCAGCAGCAATGTCTTCCTGCGGAACGGCGCCCGCCTCTACCTCGACGTGGGATCGCATCCGGAATACGCAACCCCCGAATGCGACAACGTGACCGAACTGGTCACACACGACAAGGCGGGCGAGCGCATTCTCGAAGGCCTGCTCGTCGATGCCGAACGCCGCCTGCACGAGGAGGGAATCGCGGGCGACGTCTATCTTTTCAAGAACAACACCGACTCGGCGGGAAACTCCTACGGGTGCCACGAGAACTACCTCGTCGCCCGGCACGGAGAATTCTCCCGGCTCGCGGACATCCTCATTCCCTTCCTCGTCACCCGGCAGCTCATCTGCGGTGCGGGCAAGGTGCTGCAGACGCCCCGGGGCGCGGTCTACTGCGTCAGCCAGCGCGCCGAGCACATCTGGGAGGGCGTCAGCTCCGCCACGACGCGCTCCCGGCCGATCATCAACACCAGGGACGAGCCGCACGCCGACGCCGAGCGCTACCGCCGCCTCCATGTCATCGTCGGCGACTCCAACATGTCCGAGACGACGATGCTGCTCAAGGTCGGCGCCACCGACCTGGTGCTCCGCATGATCGAGGCGGGCACCGTGATGCGCGATCTGACCCTGGAGAACCCGATCCGGGCCATCCGCGAGGTCAGCCACGACACCACGGGCCGGCGCAAGGTGCGCCTGGCCAGCGGCCGTGAGGCGTCGGCCATAGAGGTCCAGCGCGAGTACTACGAGAAGGCCGTCGACTTCGTCGAGCGCCGCGGCATCCGCACCGGCACGGTCGACCAGGTGCTCGAACTGTGGGGCCGCACCCTGGACGCCATCGAGGCCGAGGACCTCGACCGTATCGGCACCGAGATCGACTGGGTGATGAAATACCAGCTCATCGAGCGGTACCGGGCCAAGCACAACATGACCATGTCGAATCCGAGGGTCGCTCAGATAGACCTCGCCTATCACGACATCCACCGCAGGCGCGGGCTCTACTACCTGCTGGAGCGCAAGGGCCAGGCGGCCCGTATCTGCGAAGACCTGAAGATCTTCGAGGGCAAATCGGTGCCCCCGCAGACGACCAGGGCGCGGCTGCGCGGCGACTTCATCCGCAGGGCCCAGGAACAGCGACGGGACTTCACCGTCGACTGGGTCCACCTCAAGCTCAACGACCAGGCGCAGCGCACCGTGTTGTGCAAGGACCCCTTCCGTTCCGTGGACGACCGGGTGGAGAAGCTGATCGCCGGAATGTGAGGCGGCGCAGACACCCCCCGTCACCCTGAGCGACCCGGGCCCCGTACGTTTCTCGTACGGGGCCCCTCGCGCGACGCCTAGAGTGTCCGGGAACCATCTATGTGCCGTCTGAGATCTGAGGAACCAGTGCGCCGACTTGCCGGCCTTCTCGTCATCCCCCTCCTGCTGCTGTCCAGTACGGCATGCGGCAGCGACAAGGCCTCCGACTCGTCCAAGAACGGAGTACCCGCGATCACCGCGGGAGCGAAGTTCGGTGAGAAGCCCACCCTGGCGAAGGGGGAGGGGGATCCGCCCAAGAAGCTGGTGACCGAGGTCATCAGTGAGGGTGATGGTGCGAAGCTGAAGAACGGGGACGCGATCCAGGTCAATTACCTCGGTCAGTCCTGGGACAGCACCAAGCCGTTCGACAACAGCTTCGACCGTAAGCAGCCCTTCGATCTGACGCTCGGTGCGGGCATGGTCATCCAGGGCTGGGACAAGGGCCTCGTCGGCCAGAAGGTCGGCAGCCGCGTCGAGCTGGTCATCCCGCCGGACCTCGGTTACGGAGCGCAGGGCCAGGGCGACATCAAGCCGAACGCCACCCTCGTCTTCGTCGTCGACGTACTGAAGGCGACGCAGATCCCGGCGTCCGCCGAGGGCACCCAGGTCGCGCAGGACAACATCGCCCTGCCGAAGGTCGGCACCAACACGGACGGCAAGGCACCGACCGTCACGATTCCCAAGACCGACCCGCCCAAGAAGCTGGTCTCTAATTACATCCTGGAGTCCAAGGGCGATGTCATCAAGGACACCGACAGCGTCGTCGTGAACTACGTGGCCCTCCTGTGGAAGGACTCCAAGGAGTTCGACAGTACGTACAAGGTGGGCAAGACACAGACCTTCCCGCTGGCCCAGGTCACGCTCAAGGGCCTCAAGAACGGGCTGGTCGGCAAGAAGGTCGGCAGCCGTGTGCTGCTCGTCGTCCCGCCGGACCAGGCGTTCGGTGACAAGGCGCAGCAGGCCATCCCCGCCAAC
>DATCWZ010000611.1:0-4454 GCA_036566065.1 Streptomyces sp.
TGCGCCGGGCGGGCGCCCGCCGCATCGTCGCCACCACGCACGGGCACGAGGCGGGCTGGGCCCAGCTTCCCGGGTCCCGGCAACTGCTGCGCCGGATCGGCGAGGGCACGGACACGGTCACCTATCTCGGCGAGTACACCCGCTCCCGGATCGCCCCCGCGCTCAGCCCGGCGGCGGCAGGCCGGATGGTCCGGCTGCCGCCGGGCGTCGACGAGAAGACGTTCCACCCGGCCTCCGGCGGGGACGCGGTGCGGGCCCGGCTCGGGCTCACCGACCGGCCCGTCGTCGTCTGTGTGTCACGGCTCGTGCGGCGCAAGGGGCAGGACACGCTGATCCTGGCCATGCCCGCGATCCTCGCCAAGGTGCCGGACGCCGTGCTGCTGATCGTCGGCGGCGGCCCGTACGAGGCTGACCTGCGGAAGCTGGCCGCCGAGACCGGCGTGCTCGGCTCGGTACGGTTCACCGGGGCGGTGCCGTGGGAGGACCTGCCCGCGCACTACGGCGCCGGTGATGTCTTCGCGATGCCGTGCCGCACCCGGCGCGGCGGCCTCGATGTGGAGGGCCTCGGCATCGTCTATCTGGAGGCGTCCGCGACGGGCCTGCCGGTGGTGGCGGGCGACTCGGGCGGCGCACCCGACGCCGTACTCGACGGGGAGACCGGCTGGGTGGTGCGGGGCGGCAGCGCCCAGGAGGCCGCCGACCGGATCGTCACCCTGCTCGGCGACTCCGAGCTGCGGCGGCGGATGGGGGAGCGGGGCAGGACCTGGGTCGAGGAGACCTGGCGCTGGGACCTGCTCGCGGCGAAGCTGAGAACTCTGCTGTGAGTTGAGAAGCCTGCTGTGAGTACGGAGAGGGGGCGCGCACCCCGGAGTGCGTGCCCCCTCCCCGTACCAAGAGCGCTCAGCCCTGGTAGAGCGCCTCGATCTCGTCGGCGAATTCCTTCGCCACCACGTTGCGCTTCAGCTTCAGCGACGGCGTGATGTGGCCCGCCTCCTCGGTGAACTGGGCGGAGAGCACGCGGAACTTGCGTACGGACTCCGCCCGGGACACCGCCGCGTTGCCGTCGTCCACCGCCTGCTGCACCTCGGCCAGCAGGTCGGCGTCCTCGTGCAGCGACTCCGCGGTCGAACCGGCCGGCTTGCCGTGCTCCCCGGCCCAGCGGGCCAGGAACTCCTCGTCGAGGGTGACCAGCGCGCCGATGAACGGCCGTCCGTCGCCGACGACCATGCACTCGGCGACCAGGGCGTGCGCGCGGATACGGTCCTCGATCACGGCGGGCGCGACGTTCTTGCCGCCCGCCGTCACGATGATCTCCTTCTTGCGGCCGGTGATCGCGAGGTAGCCGTCCTCGTCGAGCGTGCCGATGTCGCCCGTGTGGAACCAGCCGTCGGCCAGCGCCTCGGCCGTCGCCGCCTCGTTGTTCCAGTACTCCCTGAACAGATGTTCCCCGTGCAGCAGGACTTCGCCGTCGTCGGCGATCCTGACGACCGAGCCGGGCAGCGGCTGGCCGACCGTACCGATCTTCTGCCGGTCCCACGGGTTGAAGGCGGTCGCCGCGCAGGACTCGGTGAGGCCGTAGCCCTCCAGCACGGTGAAGCCGATGCCGCGGTAGAAGTGTCCGAGCCGCTCACCCAGCGGGGCGCCGCCGGAGATCGCGTACTCACCGCGCCCGCCGAGCACCGCCCGCAGCTTGCCGAACACCAGCCGGTCGAAGACCTTGTGCTTGAACTTCAGCCCGGCGGAGGGCCCCTGCGGGGTGCCGAGCGCGTGGCTGTACGCGATCGCGGTGTCGGCGGCCCGGTCGAACACCCAGCCCCTGCCGTCGCCCCGGGCCTTGGCGCGGGCCGAGTTGTAGACCTTCTCGAAGACGCGCGGCACACCGAGTATCAGCGTCGGCCGGAACGTGGCCAGGTCATTGGTGAGGTTCTTGATGTCCGGCACACAGCCCAGCCTGATCGGGGCCATCACGGACGCCACCTCGACCAGCCGTCCGAAGACGTGCGCGGCGGGCAGGAAGAGCAGCACGGAGCACTCACCCGTACGGAACAGCGGCTTCAGCCGCTCGACCACATTGCCGCACTCCGCGAAGAAGCTGCGGTGCGTCAGCACGCAGCCCTTGGGGCGGCCGGTGGTGCCCGAGGTGTAGACGATGGTGGCCGGGTCGTCGGCCCTGGCGCTGGCCATGCGCAGGTCCAGCGTCTCGTCCGACACCCCGGCGCCGGCCTCGGCCAGCTCACCGACCGCGCCCTTGTCGATCTGCCAGACCTGCCGCAGCCCGGGAATCCGCTCGCGCACCGAGGCGATGGTCCCGGCGTGCGCGTCGCTCTCCACGATGACCGCGACCGCGCCCGAGTCACCCAGGATCCACTGGACCTGCTCGGCCGAACTCGTCTCGTACACCGGTACGGTGACGGCGCCCGCGCTCCAGATCGCGAAGTCGAGCAGTACCCACTCGAAGCGGGTGTGCGACATCAGGGCGACCCGGTCACCTGGCTCCACACCCGAGGCGATCAGGCCCTTCGCGGCGGCCCTGACCTCGGCCAGGAACTGGACGGCGGTGACATCGCTCCAGGCCCCGGCCACCTTGCGGCTCATCACCGCGACATCGGGGTGCTGAGCGGCGTTGCGCCGGATCAGATCCGTCAGGTTGCCGTCCGTGGGGACCTCGTACAGGGCCGGAAGGCTGAACTCGCGCAAGACTGCTGCTCCTCATAGGGCTCCGGTTCCACGGCTCTGTGCGACGCACCGGACGCGGTCCACAACTGACAGATACTCAGTGGGGTGAGCACGACTGGACTGCCCGGACGTTACCCACCAGTACACGATTCCGGATAGGGGTTTCCGGCCAGATGTCTTGTGCATCACACATCACGGTGGTCCTGGAACGCACAGTAATGCACCCGCGCCGCGCACCAGCGGTATCCGCAGGTCCGGAGGCCCCTACCGGCGTCCCCTACCCGTCGGAGGGCAGGCGATCTAGGGTGATCGGCATGCGAGGCAGCGGACCGGAAGGCCGGAGCGAAGCCGCCAGGGGCGGTACGCGCGTTCATGTGGTCAGCGATGTCCACGGCAATACGGAGGCACTCGCCCGCGCCGGGGACGGCGCCGACGCGCTGATCTGCCTGGGGGACCTGGTGCTCTTCCTGGACTACGCGGACCATTCGCGGGGCATCTTCCCCGACCTCTTCGGCGAGGCGAACGCCGACCACATCGTCGCGCTGCGCACCGCGCGCCGCTTCGAGGAGGCCCGGGAGTTCGGCCGCGCGCTGTGGGCGGGCATGGACCGCAACGCCGCGATCCTCGGCGCGGTGCGCAAGCAGTACGCCGAACTCTTCGCGGCCCTCCCCACCCCGACGTACGCCACCTATGGCAATGTCGACGTCCCCGCCCTATGGCCGGAGTACGCCCGCCCCGGCACCACCATCCTGGACGGCGGGCGCGCCGAGATCGGCGGCCGGGTCTTCGGCTTCGTCGGCGGCGGGCTGAGAACGCCGATGCGCACCCCGTACGAGATCGGCGACGAGGAGTACGCCGCCAAGGTGGAGGCACTCGGCCAGGTCGATGTGCTCTGCTCGCACATCCCGCCCGAAGTTCCCGAGCTGACGTACGACACAGTGGCGCGGCGCTTCGAGCGCGGCAGCCGGGCCCTGCTCGACGCCATCCACCGCACCCGCCCGCGTTACGCGCTTTTCGGCCATGTCCACCAGCCGCTGGTCCGCCGGATGCGGATCGGCGTCACCGAGTGCGTCAACGTCGGCCACTTCGCGGCGACCGGGCGGCCGTGGGCCCTCCAGTGGTGACGGCCACGAGGACGGCCGTGAGCGGCGGCGGAGCCCGGGGCCTGGGCCGGGCAGCGCCGGGCACGCGATAACCTGCACATTGGCAGGCTCCTGCCGAACGGGACCGGTACACCGCACTGGAGGGCCACGGCGATGGCTGAACGCACCAGCTCGAGCATCACGATCGAGGCGGCACCGGCCGACGTCATGGGAGTGATCGCGGACTTCGCCCGCTATCCGGAATGGACCGGCGAGGTGAAGGAAGCCCAGATCCTGGCCACCGACGACCGCGGCCGCGCCGAACAGGTCCGCCTCGTCCTGGACGCCGGCGCGATCAAGGACGACCATGTCCTCGCCTACACCTGGCACGGCGAGAACGAGGTGAGCTGGACCCTGGTGAAGTCCCAGATGCTGCGCTCCCTGGATGGCAATTACGCCCTGGCGCCCGTCGGCGCCGGCGACCGCACAGAGGTCACCTACCGGCTCGCCGTGGACGTCAAGATCCCGCTGCTCGGCATGATCAAGCGCAAGGCCGAGAAGGTCATTATCGACCGGGCCCTGGCCGGCCTGAAGAAGCGCGTCGAGTCCGTCCCGAAGGTCTGAATCCCATGCGTACGGTCCTCGTCACCGGCCCCGGCGGCGCGGGCCGGACCACCGTCGCGGCGGCGACCGCGC
>DATCWZ010000043.1:0-2951 GCA_036566065.1 Streptomyces sp.
CTCACACCAGAAGCGAGCGACACGCTCGGGGTCCGCACAGTCGAAGGTCACCTGAAACTGCTTGATCGATGCCATCGGACCATCGTGCCATCGCAAAAGTGCGTTCGCCGAGCGAGCCCCTCCGCGCGTGCCTGGCCGAGCTACAGGAGCCACTCACATCCGTCGCCGGCGGATCGCTGCCGCAGAAGACACACACGTGCTCGCTCCGCCGCGGCGCCAGCCGTAGAACACCGTCCATACCGACCACGAAGGTGAACAGCTCGGCCAGCTCCGCAGCCGGTTGCTCCGTCCCCGCACGTGCTCAGCTCGCTCGGTGGAGTCCCGTTCTCCTGGCTGAATGTCAGCCCTCGCAGGCGTACGCCACAAACGCTGCCCAGGTCGTCGGCGTGAAGCCGAGCTGCTGACCGCACGCGTCTTTGGAGTCACGAACGTGGACTGTGACTGGAGTGGCCGCGACCTCCACGCATTCGCTGCCGCTGCTGCTGTCGCTGTAGCTGCTCTTGTGCCACTTCAACTCAGAGGATTCCCCAGAAGAAGTCATGCGGATCACGTCTCTCCTAGTGCCTGCTTGATGAAGGCCAGCGACTCTCGCGGAGTGAGAGCCTGGGCCCGGATGATGCCATACCGCAGCTCCAGGATTCGGATCTGCTTCGGACTGGAGACCGGGCGGGCAGCGAACGCTCCATCGGAGCGTCCCACTGCTGAACCGTCTCCGAACTTCAACAGCTCAACGTCTCCGTCCACCCCCGCATGCTCCTCACGGTCAGTCGGCATCACCTGGATATCGACGTTCCGCAACTCTCCGACCGCCAGAAGGCGTTCAAGCTGTCGACGCAGCACCATTCTCCCTCCGATGGGGCGCCAGAGCATCACCTCTTCCAGGACGAAACTCAAAGCCGGAGCGGGCGAACGCTCGAAAATGGACTGCCTGGCCATGCGCGCGGCCACCGATACATCCACCTCGTCCTGCGAGTACGCAGGACGCCGCATCTCAAATAGAGCTTGCGCATACTCTGCCGTTTGCAACAGACCGTACGGGGTCCGGCTGCTGTACGCCGCGAGTTCGACCGCTCGCTCCTCCAACTTCCCCAGATCCCGCACCTTCTTCGGGTACCGGGCCTCCGCCACGTCCCGTTTCATCATGGCGAGCTTGCCGCCCGCGCCCAGTACCTCGTCTGCCCGGTCCAGGAACTCCGGGCGGGGGATGCGCCGGCCGCCCTCCACCTTGAAGATCAGGTCCTCCCCGTACCCCATCGCGGCGCCGAACTCGCAGGCCCGCATTCCGGCCGACTCCCGCCATGCCTTGATCTGGCGGCCCACGGCGGCAACCACCGCCGCCCCCGATTCGTCCTCGGGATCAACATCCCAACCAGGCTCGTCCGCACACTCCGTACCGGTCACATCCACGCTCATCCGTGCCTCACTTCCGACGCGCATGCCGTTACCGCTCAACACCTGGTGTCCCCAGCACGTCACCCAGGACAGCCGGGACAGCGCTGGACAAGCCCGGGACAGTGACCGTACGTAGGGCCTGACTCACTGTTCACAGTAAGCGCGAAACGGCCACTCTGCGTGACGTGACCAAAGAAATCACCCGAACCGAACATTCCGCTTCTACGCGACAGTTCACCGTTCTGCTCTCCCCCACCCACCGCGCGGCCCGCCTCGCCCGGCTTCTCACGACCGCGCACCTGGGGTCCTGGGGGATCCCCTCCGAAACCGCCGCACAGGTCGTCGCCGAGTTGGCCAACAACGCGGTGGCCCATGGACGCGTCCCGGGACGGGATTTCCGGCTCGACCTCACCCTCCAGGACGATGACTCGCTCCTCCGGATCGCGGTCACCGACACCCGGGGAGACCGACTCCCACCCCCACCCGGCGAGACAACCACCGCGGCCGGTGACGCCGAATCAGGGCGAGGACTGCTGATCGTCGAAGCCCTCGCCGACCGCTGGGGCGTCATCACCGGACCCGTTCCCCGCAAGACGGTTTGGGCGGAAATCACCCTGCCCCGCTGACCATTCACCGGATCGCAGCCAACCGCGACCCGGGGTCAGCCGCGACCCGGCCCCGCAGGACGTAAAAGGCTTTAAAGGAATGAGGGAAATTACCCAACCCAACCCCACCTACCGGCGTCACTCGCATGGGTGACATATGCCAACTCGGCTGGATTTTTGGTGGGTTGGCAGGCATATGCTCACCGCGACCAACAACGGACATAGGTCAGCCCCCGACCACAGACGCCAATCCCGGTCGAGGGCCTGACCACCAAGGAAGTACGAGTAGGAGCCTTCCCGATGGCTTCCCATCAGATTACTGCGCCCTCGCGCGCCCTGCCCCCGGTTCCCAGGGGCGTCATCCATATGAATGTCCGGCATGTCGCCGGGTTCACAATCATCGGCAACCACCTCGCCCAGCACCGCGGCCTCTCCCTCGTCGCAATCGGACTGGCCGCCCACATCCAGTCGCTGCCCGCCGGAGCCAGGATCGGCATCAAGGTCCTCGCCGCACGCTTCCCCGAGAGCGAGACCCGCATCGCCGCCGCCCTGCGTGAACTCGAAGCCGCCGGCTACCTCCGCCGCAGCCGCGAACGCCTCCCCAACGGCCGCATCGTCACCCGCACGGTGTCCTACAACCAGCCCGGCGCCACCGCGCCGCAGTCACCGGCCAGGCGCAGCGAACCCGCGCCGCCGCGGCCCGTACCACCACCGCCCGCCGAACCCCCGCAGTACGCACCGCTGCCGACTGCCCCACAAGCACCCGTCCGCGTCCCCACCACACGCAGGGTGACGACGCCGCCGCTGCCCCAGCCGCAGTCCAGCACCCCGGAACTGCACCACCGGGCCGCCACCCTCCTCGCCGACCTACGCCGCCACGCACCCCAACTCGTCCTCTCCGAGAACGACATCCGCACCCTCACCCCCGGCATCGTCACCTGGCTCGAACGAGGC
>DATCWZ010000031.1:0-2920 GCA_036566065.1 Streptomyces sp.
CCCGGTTCACCGGACGCCCGTTCCGGCCGTCGTCCAGATGCCGAGGACGTACGAGACGGCGAGCGTGATCAGGACCAGCACGGCGAATACGACGAACGGCCGGACCCGGTCCGTACGCAGCAGATCCGCGCGCAGCAGCGATCCGCGGCGGCGGCCGGGGCTTCGCGTGCCGGGCCTCAGCCGTCGGTACCAGTAGACGAGCCGGTAGTAGTGCTTGAGCACGGGGTGTCCCCTCCTGACGCGTCACGCCGCGCGCCAGTGTGCCATGCGTACGGGTGAACCGGGGACTCCCGAAGGTCAGCCGCATCTGCCATGGGAGATCGTCCCAGGGGTTGTAGATGCCAGTCTGTGCGCCCTAGAGTGCGGCACATGCAGTCCTACACCATCGGTCAGGCGGCCCGGCTGCTCGGCGTCAGCCCCGACACCGCGCGCCGCTGGGCCGACGCCGGACGCGTCGCGACCCACCGCGACGACAGCGGGCGCCGCCTCATCGACGGGCGCGATCTGGCCGCGTTCTCCATCGAGGTCGCCCGGAGCGGCGGTACGGGCGAGGAGGACGTCCCGTACACCTCGGCCCGCAACGCCTTCCCCGGCATCGTCACCGCGGTGAAGCTCGGTGATGTCGCGGCCCAGGTCGAGATCCAGGCGGGCCCGCACCGGCTCGTCTCCCTGCTTACCCGTGAAGCCGTCGAGGAACTGGGGCTTGAGGTCGGCATGCGGGCCACCGCCCGTGTGAAGTCGACCAGCGTGCACATCGACTGCCCCTGACCCGCATCTCCGCCGAAGGAGTCCCTCCGTGCCGACGCCCCGCACGCGCTGCCGTTCCGCCGCCGCGATCCTGACGGCGGCGTTCCTGGTGCCCCTCGCCGCCTGCGGCAGCGACGCCGGGCAGGACCCAGGAGCGAAGGGCGCCCATGCGGCATCCGGCGCGGCGGAGGCGGACCTGACCGTGCTGGCGGCCTCCTCGCTCACCGATGTGTTCCGGACGGCGGATGCCGCGTACGAGAAGGAACACCCGGGCAGCACAGTGACGTTCTCGTTCGCCGGGTCGCAGGAGCTCGCGGCCCAGGTCGGGCAGGGCGCTCCCGCCGACGCGCTGGTCACCGCCGACACCCGGACGATGGACGGCGTGCGGGCCGACACCGGGACCCCGACGGTTATCGCGAAGAACCGGCTGGTCATCGCCACCGGCGAGGGCAATCCGGAGAAGGTCGGCTCTCTCGCCGACCTCGCCGATCCCGGCCTCAAGGTCGTCCTCGCGGCGCCAGAGGTCCCGGTCGGCCGGTACAGCGAGCAGATCCTGAAGGCGGCGGGCGTCACGGTAAAGCCGGTCTCCGAGGAGCCCAACGTCCGCGCCGTCCTCAGCAAGGTCGCGCTCGGCGAGGCCGATGCCGGTCTCGTCTACCGTACGGACGCCGCGGCGGCCACCGGCAAGGTCGACGCGATCGAGATCCCCGACGCGCAGAACGCGATCGCCTCCTATCCCGCCGCCACGCTCAAGTCCTCCCGGCACAGCGCGGCCGCCGCCGCGTTCGTGGCCTGGCTGGCCGGACCCGAAGCCCGGAAGATCTTCCGGGACGCCGGTTTCCAGCAGCCGTAGTCCGGGGGTGACCGCGATGAAGCGTCTGCGCAGCCGCCCGGCGGGCTCGCGCGCCCCCGTCGCGCTGGCCGCACCCGCGCTGCTGGCCGTCGTGTTCCTGATGCTGCCGCTGGCCGGGATTGTCGCCCGGACCTCCTGGGGGGAGCTCAGCGCGCATCTGACCCGGCCTGAGACCGCCCAGGCCCTGCGGCTGTCGTTGCTCGTCTCGCTGTGGTCGCTCGGCCTGTCCCTCCTCCTGGGGGTGCCACTGGCGTGGCTGCTGGCGCGCGTCGACTTTCCCGGCAAGGCCCTCGTCCGTTCGCTGGTGCTACTGCCCATGGTGCTGCCGCCCACGGTCGGCGGGGTGGCCCTGCTGCTGGCATTCGGCCGGCGTGGGCTGCTCGGGCCCTGGCTGGAGGACACCTTCGGCATCACGCTGCCGTTCCACACCTCGGGCGCCGTCCTCGCGGCGACATTCGTGGCGATGCCGTTCCTCGTCATCAGCCTGGAGGGCGCGCTGGGCGGACTGCGCCCGCGGTACGAGGAGACGGCGGCCTCGCTGGGCGCCTCACCCGTACGGGTGTTCTTCACCGTCACGCTGCCCATGGTCGCCCCCGGGCTCGTCGCGGGCGCGGCGCTGACCTGGGCGCGGGCGCTGGGCGAGTTCGGTGCGACGATCACCTTCGCGGGCAACCTGCCGGGCAGCACCCAGACGCTGCCCCTGCAGGTGTATCTGCTGCTCCAGGAGTCGCCGGAAGCCGCCACCTCCGTATCGCTGCTGCTGCTCGCCATCGCCATGGCGGTGCTCATCGGGCTGCGCGGGAGGTGGACGGGCGGCGCCCCGTCCGGCCATCGGGAGAGTCCCGCACCCCCCGAGCCCGCACTCTCCGCACCACAGGACGCCGGCGCGTCAGCCGTGCCTCCCGTACGAGAGAACTGGTCGCTGCGGGCCGAGGTCACCGGCTTCAACCGGCTCACCCTCGACGCCGCACCCGGCACCACCATCGCTGTCGTGGGCCCCAACGGCGCGGGAAAGACCACGCTCCTGCGCGCCCTGCTCGGCCTGACCCCGCGCGCCCACGCCGAACTCCGCCTCGGCGGACTCGACGTCAGCAGCCTGCCCCCGCACCGCCGCGGGGTCGCCTGGGTCCCCCAGGACGGCGCCCTCTTCCCGCATCTGTCGGCCCTCGCCAATACGGCATACGGGCTCCGCGCCCAGGGGATACCCAGGCAGCGGGCACGCCACGAGGCCCGGCTGTGGCTCGACCGGCTCGGCGTCGGCTCGCTCTCCGCGCGCAGGCCCGCCCAGCTCTCCGGCGGCCAGGCCCAGCGCGTCGCACT
>DATCWZ010000017.1:0-12124 GCA_036566065.1 Streptomyces sp.
GATCGGTGACAACGTCAAGATCCAGAACTATGCCCTGGTGTACGAGCCCGCCGAACTCGGCGACGGCGTGTTCGTCGGTCCCGCCGTCGTCCTCACCAACGACCACAATCCGCGCTCCGTCGACCCTCAGGGCAAGCAGAAGCGCGGCGGGGACTGGGAGGCTGTGGGCGTGAAGGTCGCCGAGGGCGCCTCGCTCGGCGCGCGGTCCGTCTGCGTTGCTCCGGTACGGATCGGACGCTGGGCCATGGTGGCCGCGGGCGCCGTGGTGACCAAGGACGTACCGGACTTCGGGCTGGTCGTGGGTGTACCCGCCCGCCGCGTCGGCTGGGTCGGCCGGGCCGGGGTCAAGCTCGTGGAACACGCGGACGAGCCGGGTGTCTGGGAGTGCCCGCAGTCGGGCGCCCTGTACGACGAGAAGGACGGCGTCCTCACCGAGCGCGAGCCCCAGGTTCCCTGACCGCAGAAGCGCACGGATACCCCGGGCCACTCAGGACCCAGCTCGGGGTACCGTCCCGGCGGACCGCTGCAGGCAGTCTCGCCCTCGCCGGTGCTCCGGCTCGCGCACATCACGAGGACTGGAGCAGGAGGCGGTCGGACCCCTGTTCGGCCGTATAGCTCCCCCCCGCGCGCAGGTACAGGGCTCGGGCGAGAGCTTGCCACGGGCAACGGCGGAGTGACGCGCGGACAGGTGGGGCTGTTGACCACCCTCTTGGTCCAAGGTCCGCACTCGGGCTCTTTAGGATGCCCCCAGACCGCACCTGGCTCAGGTGCCCCAGCCCAAGCCTAACGAGGCCGACATGCCCCAGACCGAGGTCCCGGTGACCAGCCAGCCGACGGCCACCGCGGCAACCGCGCAGGCGAGCCCCGCCCGAGTCCCCGCTCCGCGCTTGTACGCATTGGACGCGCTGCGCGTGGTAGCCGCGCTCGCCGTACTCGCCTTTCACTTCACCGGTGTGGACGCGGCCACGAAGGCCAACTGGGGGGTGAACCCGAAGGAACTGTTCCCCTGGCTCTTCCCGGTGACTTCATACGGTTCCTACGGTGTCCAGCTCTTCTTTCTGATCAGTGGTTTCGTGATCTGCTTGTCCGCGTGGGACCGCACACCTGGACAGTTCGTTCGGGCCCGGTTTCTGCGTCTGTTCCCCGCCTACTGGGTTTCGGCCCTCGCCGCGTTCGTGGTGTGGCGCTCGCTCCCGGACGGCGCGCGCACAGGCCCAAGCATCAGTGAGTCCCTAACGAACCTGACGATGCTTCAGGTGCCGCTCTCGGCTCAGCACCTGGTGGGTGCATACTGGACGCTCTGGGCAGAACTCACCTTCTACCTGATCTTCCTGCTGGTGATCTGGAAGGGCCTCGACTACCGCCGGGTCACTGTTTTCTGCTGGCTGTGGCTGCTGGCCAGTGTGCTGATACAGCAGGACAACAACTACGTGCCCATTCTCGGGATCTTTGCCCAGCCACTCAATACGGCGCTGTTCGTCGGCGGCATCGCGATGTACCTGATGTACCGTTTCGGGCCCGATCTCCATCTCTGGGGCATGCTCGCCGGGAGCTGGTTGGTGATGCAGAGCGACCTGGTTCAGCATGCCGACGGTCTGCGCCACGACCGGGGCCTGGACCGTCAGCCGTACGTCGCGCTGGCGCTGGTCACCGTGTTCTATCTCCTGGTCCTGGCCGTCGCACTCCACAAGCTCGACCGGATCCGCTGGACCGGCTTCGCCACGTTGGGCGCGCTGGTCTACCCGCTCTATCTCCTGCACGAGGAAATCGGCTGGGCCCTGATCCGGACCCTTTACAGTCACCATGTGGGAGCCTGGCTCACGCTCCTGGTGACCTCCGCGGTCATCCTCCTGGCGGCCTGGCTGCTGCACCGACTGGTGGAGCGGCCCTCGCAGCGCTGGCTGAGGATCCGGCTGGAGCAGGAGGCGAAGGAGTACACGGCACGTGACGCGGCTGCGCGAGCCGGCCGAATGAAGGCCTGACCCCGCCCGGAGTACGAAACAGCCGGCCCGTGAGCGCGGAAGAATACTCCCCGCTCACGGGCCGGCTGTCTGCTCTTCGTGGCCGGAGCCGGTCAGCCGCCGATAACGACGCGACGCACCCCGGCCCAGTTGGCCGGGTCCGTCGTGCGGCGGCCGTCGACCAGGACGCGGACGTCCGGCAGATCGGTGGCGGCCAGCGCACGGTACTCCGCGTGGTCGGCCTGGAGGATGGCGGCGGTGACGGTCTGCCCCTCGTGCGGCACGAGGCCGTGCGCGGTCAGCTCCTCAGCCGTGTACATCGGGTCGGAGACGAACGGCACCGCGCCGCGCGCCTTCAGCGCCTCCACGACGCCGAAGACACCGGAGAAGGCGGTCTCCTTGACGCCGCCGCGGTACGCGGCGCCCAGCACCAGTACCCCGACCCCGTCGAGGTCGCCGTAGGCGCCGGCCAGCAGGTCGACGGCGTACGCGGGCATCGCGGCGTTGGCCTCGCGAGCCGAACGCACGACGGTGGCCTCCGGGTCGTTCCACAGGTACATCCGCGGGTAGATCGGAATGCAGTGGCCGCCGACGGCGATGCCGGGCTGGTGGATGTGGCTGTAGGGCTGGCTGTTGCAGGCCTCGATGACCTTCTTGACGTCGATGTCGTTCTTGTCGGCGAACCGGGCGAACTGGTTGGCCAGACCGATGTTGACGTCGCGGTAGGTGGTCTCGGCGAGCTTGGCGAGCTCGGAGGCCTCCGCCGTGCCGAGGTCCCACACGCCGTTGGGCCGCGGCAAGTCCTCGCGCTCGTCGAAGTCGAGCACGCTCTCGTAGAACTCGACGCCGCGCCGGGTGGACGCCTCGTCGATGCCGCCGACGAGCTTCGGGTAGCGGCGCAGGTCGGAGAAGACCCGTCCGGTGAGCACCCGCTCCGGGGAGAAGACGAGGTGGAAGTCCTCGCCCGGGGTGAGACCCGATCCCTCGGCGAGCATCGGGGCCCAGCGGGTACGGGTGGTGCCGACCGGCAGCGTGGTCTCGTAGCTGACCAGCGTGCCGGGCTTCAGGCCCGCGGCGACGGCCTTCGTGGCGGCGTCCATCCAGCCGAAGTCCGGGGTGCCCTCGGCGTCCACGAACAGCGGCACGACGATGACGACGGCCTCGGAAGCGGCGACCGCCGCGGCGGTGTCCGTCGTCGCGGAGAGCAGGCCGGCGCCCACGGTCTCCTTGAGCTTGACGTCCAGGTCGTGCTCGCCGGGAAACGGCTCGGTGGACGCGTTGACCAGCTCGACGACCTTCTCGTTGACGTCCGCGCCAATGACCTTGTGGCCCTTGGCTGCGAACTGCACGGCAAGCGGAAGGCCGATCTTGCCGAGCGCGACTACACAGATGTTCATCGGGTAACTTTCCTCTTCGACCTGGACAGCTTGCGGCGCAGCCGCCTGAAAAGACCGGTTTTCGTCTCCCACAGTGGAGCCGTCTCGATCACCAGTCGGCCCTTGGAGTTCGTATGGGCCGACACACGATACGGAACGACGCCGCCCCAGCGGCGGGCCAGCGGCAGCGGCAGTCCGTCGGTCCGCACGGCAATCTCGTACGTCGAGCCTGCCACGTCGGCATGGACCCGGACGCCGCGCCTGGCATTGGTCGGTTCGATCGGGATACGGGCGGTCAGCCGGGTCCCCGTACCGTCCGGCAGGGCTTCCCTGGTGCACTCGCCGGCGACGCTGGGCCGCCGGGCGTCCGCGGAAAGCCTGCGGGCCCCCGGCTTGTCCGCGCTCTTCGGCATCGCACCCGATACCAGAGCGACGGCCGCCGACCCGGTGTCCCCGACGATACCGATGGTCAGAGCCAGCGCCAGCGTGAGCGCCGAACCGTCCTGCTCCCACTCGGCCGACTCCAGACGGGTGTGCTTCGCGAGCCGGCCCGACACCCCTTCGCCCAGGACCTCGTACCAGTGGTCTGCCAGCCCCACGGTGCTGTCCCGGAAACCCGGGTACGTGGCGAACGCCCGGCCGTCCTCCAGGAGGAAGGGCGGCGCTCCGTGCTCGGCCTCGTCGGTGAGGGCGCGGCAGAGCGCGTCCACGGCGCCGCGCTGTGCGAGACCGAAACGCACCCGCCGGGTGACGCCGGTGACCTCGCGCAGACCGTCTGTGAAATAGGCATCCAGAAGTGCGGCTATGCCCTCGCACACCTGTCGCTGAGTACCGGTGTCGAGGGCGGTGAAGTCCTGCAGCAGGAGCTTGGAGAGCTCCCACTCGAAGTGCCGCTTGAAGACGGCGTCACGCTGGGGCCCCGGCTCGATCAGGCCCGCCGTGTGCTCCATGATCCGCGTGGTACAGCGCAGCCGGGCCAGATGATCGGCCCGGTAGGTGATGTTGCTGGCGTCCCCGCGCTTGACCGCGTAGTAGCACGTGTAGTCGGCCACCACCGAGATCTTCCGGGCCCGGACGCACGCCTCGATGGTGAACGGCTGGTCGCTCCCGACCGGCATGTCCTCCGGGAAGCGGAGCTTGTGGCTCTCGATGAGTTCCCGCCGGAACAGCTTGGTGTTGGCCAGTGTGAACGGAAGCGCCGAGTCGTACAGACTTATGTCCGGGTCGTTCTCGGCATACAGCTTCTGGTGGACATAGCGCCCGTTGGTGCCCACCATTTTGCCGACCACCACATCTGAGCTGTGCTCGTCCGCGCAGGCCACCATCCGCTCCAGTGCTTCCGCGCCCAGGTAGTCGTCAGAGCCTATGAAGTAGACGAACCGGCCGGTTACCAGATCCAGCGCCCGGTTACTCGGCGCAGCGGGTCCGCCCGAGTTGGCCTGGTGGATGACCTTGACGGTCTCGGGGTAGCGCCCGGCGAAGCGGTCGAGTTCGGCGCCGCTCGCGTCGGTCGAGCCGTCGTCGACCGCCACGATCTCAAGCCGGGCGAGCCCGATACTCTGTCCGACGAGCGAGTTCAAGCACTCCGTCAGATAGGGCATCGTGTTGTAGACCGCGACAACCACGCTGACATCGGGAGCCGTCGTCATGATCTGATTTCCGCCTTCTTGGGGTCGGAGAGCAGGTTGCTGTAGAGACTGTCGAGGACTTCCGCCTGGGCTTCCCAGGTCCAGGTGTCGAGCAGTCCGGGCTTGTCATATGCGGCGCGGTAGCGTTCCGGGTCGGCCAGCACCTGCTTGATGGCGCGGACGAGGTCGGTGACGTCCTCGGCTTTGCACACCTCACCCTGGCCGGTCGCACGGGTCACTTCGGACATGGTCTTCACATCGCTGACGACCAGCGGCAGCCTGGCGTGCGAGTACTCGAAGAACTTGGTGATCAACGCGATCTCGTGGTTCGGCCAGTGGTGGATCGGGATGCAACCGGCGTCCGCGGCCGACAGGAACCGGACGACCTGCCAGTGCGGTACGTACGGCACCGCGTGCAGCCGATCGCCGGCACCCAGCTCCTCGGCCCGGGCGAGGAGGCCCTGTATATAGGCGGCGGCAGGCTTGGGAACAACGAACGCCATGTGCACGCCGTCCAACTGCGGCAGGGCCTCGACCATGTCTCCGAGTCCGCGCTGCGGACCGGGCGAGCCGCTGTAGACGACCAGCGGAACGTCGGGTCCGATGCCGCACAGCTCCCTCAGATCGGGTTCCGGCACAGCGGGGTCCTCCTCACGCGGCTCGGCCGGCCGGTCGGGCGCGTTGAGGACGACCGTGGGCTGATCACTCAGCGAGTGGCGCTCCCGCAGCAGGTCGGCAAGGCCCTCGGAGACAGTCACCACGGCGTCGGCGTACGGCGCGTACTCGCTCTCGTGCGCTGTATTGCCGGGAATCCAGTGCGCGTTGTCCTCCCACGGGCGCACGCCGGGCAGGAACTCGTGGGCGTCCCAGACCAGCTTCACCTGGCGGCCCGCCGCCCTGGCGCGTACCGCGGCACGGGCACCGACGCCGAGCATCCGGAAGTCGTTGGCGTGGATGAGGTCGGGCTTGAGCGCGTCGATCTCCTTGCCGTACGTCAACTCGTAGTCCCACAGAGCGGGTTCGAGCCGACGCCAGGCCCTCTTTCCCTTGGTGGCCTTCCATGCCGCGGTGAACGCCCGGTCCAGCGGGCCCTGGAGCCGCCGACCCGCCTGCTGGGCCTCGGTGGACTGCCGGGAGCGGAACTCGATCCAGCGCTGCATCACCTTGGATGCGGGTCCGGCCATCCGGAGTCGGACCTGCTCGACCTTCCGGAACGTCGGCGTGCCGACCGCGTGCGGTACGACGGCGAGCGCGGCACGACGCGTCGCGACATCGGCGCGCCAGGCTTTGGCCCACTGCCGCCGGTAGGCGCCGATGGGGCCAGGCGGATATGCCAGGGGGCGTCGCAGCAGCGAGCGGTGCCGCTCGGCGTGCCGTTTCGCCAGCGGCGTCTTCAGCGGAAGCAGGCGCACCTCGGCGTCGCCCAGCTTCCAGCTGCGGCCCCGGCCGGAACGTACGAGACCGAGCAGGGTCACATCCCAGCCGGCCGCGGCCATGGACTCGGCGGCCTTCTGTACCCGTGAGTCACCCTCGACCTTGTTGTCGACCAGCATGACCACTCGGCCCTTGCCCGGCCGGTCGCCGCCGATTTCCTGCGTCTCCATCAACAGCCCTTCGGGATGCGTCACTTGAGAAATCCGCTCAGTACTTGTGCAGTCCAGCGCCCATCGTGATAATCACGGGCGAACTTGGCCGATGCCCTGCCCACAGCGGCGGTCGCGTCCCGGTCGTCGATCAAGGAACCCATCACCTCGCGCAGGGTGTGCGGAGTCGCGGTGATCACGGGTAGTTCGCCATTGGTCGCGGCCATCACGGCATCGCTGATGTAGCCGATCACCGGCTTGCCCGCCGCCATCGCTTCGACGGCGAACGTGCCGTAACTGCCCGTGGTGAACTGATCGAGAACAAGATCGCTCTCCTTGACCAGTTGCTGCATCTGGGCCCAGGGCATGTGCTCGACCAGCTTGAAGTCGATCACGCCCTGCTCGTGCAGCTCGGTGAGTACCGGCATGATGCGGTCCGTGCCCTTCGTCCAGCGCTTGGACGGAGCGTGCAGCACGACGGGACGTTTCCGCTCCATCACGGGCCTGTCGGTCGCCCAGGACGCGACATCCACCACCAGCGGCGCCCACTTGGCGGCCGGCAGGTCGTCGAGGAGATCGGGAGTGGTGACGAAGAGCGGCAGGCCGCATTCATCGGCGATCCGCCGGTTGACCTCGGCCTTGCGCTGAAGCTTCTCGGCGATGCCCTCGGGTGCGTCCCGGAACAGCGAGAACTCGTGCCGCTCCAGGTGCCGGGCGGGGTGGCGGATGTCGCTTCCGTGTGACAGGAGCGCCACCTTGATACCGGCCTTGCGAAGGGCCGCCAGGTCACCGGCGATCGTGTCACCGTTCAGCCGGCCGAAAACAGGCATGAAGGCATCGACGAGCATATGGCTGTAGCGGCCGACGGCCCGCTTCACCTGCTCGAGCTGAACGTCGAGCTCGGTGAGCCTGGTTGCGTCGACGTAGACGTCCGCCGGATAGTCGAACGTATCGACACGGTGGTTCATGACGACCTCAACGGATACATCCGGATCGGCCTGCGACACGGCCTGGGCGAAGGCAGCGCCCTGACCAGCGTAATTGGCCGGTCCGATCCCCAGCCTGATCCGGGTGGAGCCGAGAGGGGTCCAAGCCGGCTTGCCGGATCCACCGCCGCCCGGCCCGGCCGGAGCGGCCCTCGGAGTCTCCCCGACGGTCCACGACACCTCTGTGAGCGGCACGGGGGGCGTCTTCTTCGACAGCGTACGGTACAGCTCCAGCAGCCCGGCGCTCTGCTGCTCCCAGGAAAGTTCCTTGAGTACGTCCTCCGTGATATGCCGTGCCAGCTCCTCCCGGCCCTCCAGCGCCCGGGACGCGGCAGCCACAAAGGTTTTCGGGTCATCCCAGGTGAAAACCTCGCCGAGCCTCTTCTCCTCCACGTACGCCTTGATCACACGAACGTCGCTGGTGACGAGGGGAAGCCCCGCCTGGAGGTACTCGGACACCTTTGTCGGGAGCGAGACCTCGCAGTTGGGGACCCGTCTGAAGGGAGTAAGGCCGATGTCCGCGGAGGACAGGTAGTCGGCGACCTCATGCTGCGATACGTAGGGCACCAGATGGATGCGCTCGCGTACACCGAGGTCCGCCGCGGTCTCCAGCAGTTCCTCCAGGAGCGGTGTGACCCGGCTGCAGACGAGTGCCAGGTGCACACCCGGCAGGTCTGGGAGGCCCTCGATGACGGCGTCCACGCCCCGCTCGGGCCCGAGCCATCCCGAGTAGACCATGAGTGGAACATCGGGCTCCAGGCCGCACACCTCACGGACGGACGACCGCACCGATCCGGAACCGATCACTTCACGGACCGGGGAGTTGCCCACGACCAGCGGGAGCACGGGGAGCTTGTGGTCGTCCTTGAGCAGCTCGGCCAACTGGGGAGAGACCGTCACGACCGCATCGGCACGCCCGATGTACTCGGCCTCGGCCGCGGGAAGGGCGTAAGCCTGACGCGGATTGGGCCACTCAACACCACGGATGTACTCATGCGCGTCGTAGAGCCAGGCGCACCGGTGGCCCCGCGCCCTGAGCCGTGCGGCGCTACGGGCGGCCGTGACGATCATGGTGGCGTCGTTGGCGTGGATGACATCCGGCTTGAGTTCCTCGATAACCGGGCCGAACGCCAGGTCCAGGTCGACGAGCTGCGGCCAGTCGAGTCGCCAGTCACGGACAGGCTCCCGGCGCTTCGGCGCCTTGTCCTGCTCCCACGTGAAGGCACGCACCCTCAGCCGGTAGACGGCGCGGCGAGCACGCAGTGCCGCCTTCAATGACGCCCTCCTGGGGGCACCGGACCAGGCCGTCTCGGCCGATGTCTCACGGACCCAGGCACGGTAGGAGGCTCGGTAGTGGTTCAGCGCCGCCTGATCGCGCATCCGGAACTGCGTCATGGCACCTCGCAGCGGATGGGCCTTGCGGGCCTTCACCGACCGCACGTACTCAGTGGTCACAGGGACTCTGATGACCTCGATCGGGCCCATTTTGGACCGCTGGACGCGTTTGGTGTCGCTCCTGCCGATCAGCGTGACGTCCCAGCCGTCGCGGGCAGCGGCCACGGCCGTCTTCTGGACCCGCGAGTCGCCCGTGATGCCGTTGGCCACGATGACCGCGAGCCGCGGTCGGCGGGCAGGGGATTTCATTCTGTACTTCCTCCGGTGGAAGACAAACGAGCCGGTGCCGGCTTCGCACTCCCAGGAAGTGCGAAGCGGACCGGACAGACGAACTGCGGGTGTTCCTGCGGGCTGATCAGCCGGCCGCACCGCCGGCGTCCAAGCGAACGGTCTTACCGATCCTGGCCGATTCGAGAACTGCGGCCGCTACCTCGACGGCGAGCAGGCCCTGGCGCAGGGTGCAGATGTCCTTCGACGTGCCCAGCACGGCGTCCCGGAAGAGTTCGTGCTCGACGAGCAGGGGCTCGCGCTTCTGGATCGCGTAGCGGATCATGTCGCCCTCGGAGACGCCGCGGAACGCGCGCAGCGCCTCCCATTCGGTGGTGACCGCCGCGTTCGAGTGGAACGTGAGGTCGGCGGTGAGGGTGTCGGCGATGAAGCAGCCGCGCTCGCCGGTGACCGAGGTGAAGCGCTCCTTGAGCGGGCTCAGCCAGTTGACCAGGTGGCTGACCATGGTGCCGTCGGAGAGCTGGGCGACGGCGGAGACCATGTCCTCGTGCGGGCGGCCGGACTTCGACACGGTGTGGGCGGAGATCGACGTGTACGTCTGGCCGGTCACCCAGCCCGTCAGGTCGATGTCGTGGGTGGCGAGGTCCTTGACCACGCCGACGTCGGCGATGCGGTGCGGGAAGGGGCCCTGACGGCGGGTGACGACCTGGAACACATCGCCGAGCTCGCCGGCCTCCAGTCGGCTGCGCAGTGAGCGCAGGGCCGGGTTGCAGCGCTCGATGTGGCCGACACCGGCCACCAGGTTGCGTGACTCGAAGGCTTCGACCAGGCGGCGGGCGCCCTCGACGGTGTCGGCGAGCGGCTTCTCGATCAGCGCGCAGATGCCGGCCTCGGCGAGCTGCAGGCCCACCTCCTCGTGGAGTGCGGTCGGGCAGGCCACCACGGCGTAGTCGGGGCCGAGCGCGATGAGCTCGTCGACGGTCGACAGGACGGGAGCGCCCTGCGCCCAGCCGTTCTTGTCCCCCATCGGGTCGACGATGCCGACCAGGCTCACGCCGTCGAGTCCGGCGAGTACGCGGGCGTGGTGGCGCCCCATCGAGCCCAGGCCGACGAGTCCGGCCTTCAGCACAGCGGCGGTCACAGGTTCTCTCCCAGTGCGTTCACGGCGGCGGCGATGCGCTCGAGCTCGCGCTCGCCCAGCGACGGGTGGATGGGCAGCGACACGACCTCGGACGCGGCCCGCTCGGTCTCGGGCAGGTCCCAGGTGCGGCCCGCCTTCTGGTCCGGCTCCCAGTAGGGCTTGAGGTGGTGGATCGGCGTCGGGTAGTAGACGGCGTTGCCGACCCCGGCCGCGGTGAGCGCGGCCATGGCCGCGTCGCGGTCGCCCCGGACCCGGATCGTGTACTGGTGGTACACATGGCGGGCGCCGTCGGCCACCGGCGGGGTGGTGACGTTGGGCGCGGTGATGTGGGCGTCGAGGTACGCGGCGTTGGCGCGGCGCTGCTCGGTCCAGGCGCCGACCTTGGTGAGCTGTACGCGTCCGACGGCGGCGGCCACGTCCGTCATGCGCATGTTGGCGCCGACGATCTCGTTGGCGTACCGCTGCTCCATGCCCTGGTTGCGCAGGAGGCGCAGGGTGCGGGCGAGTTCGGCGTCGGCGGTGCTGACCATGCCGCCCTCAAGGGAGTGCATGTTCTTCGTCGGGTAGAAGCTAAACGTTCCGCCTGCGCCGAAGGTGCCCACGGGCGTGCCGTTCAGCGCCGCGGCGTGTGCCTGGCAGGCGTCCTCGACGACGGCCAGCTTGTGCTTGTCGGCGATGGGCATGAGCCGGTCCATGGCCGCCGGGTGACCGTAGAGGTGGACCGGCATGATGGCGGCGGTGCGCGGGGTGATGGCGGCCTCGGCGGCGGCCGGGTCCAGGCAGAAGCTGCCGGGCTCGATGTCGGCGAAGACCACGTCGGCACCGACGAGGCGCACCGCGTTGGCGGACGCGGCGAAGGAGAAGGAGGGCACGATCACCTCGTCGCCGGGGCCGATGCCCAGGGCGAGGAGCAGCAGGTGCAGCGCGGACGTGCCGGAGTTGACGGCGACACAGTGGCGGCCGGCGACGAGTTCGGAGAAGCCCTCCTCGAACGCGGCGACTTCCGGGCCCTGTACCACTCGGCCGCTGCGCAGCACTCGTACGGCGGCCTCGATCTCTTCTTCACCGATGACCGGCCTGGCAGCGGGAATCGGCTGCTCGTTGCTGCTCGTCATGGACGTCCTCCTTGAACACCGCAAGAGCTCATTACAGGCAGAGGTCTGGGGTGCGGGACGTCTCACGAGGCCGCGCATAACCCCACCGGCACAATGCCGACGCCCTACCGAGGAATCTGGGACCGGTTTGTCCTCAACCGGGCCGGTCACCGACCGTAGTCTCCATAAGGATTCCGCCGACCGGGGACCGCCGTCACATTATCAGGGATGTCTCAGGCCATTTCAGGCCGGTTAACCAGCTACTGCATCAGTTCTGAAACAAAGAGCGTGTCCCGCTCCGAAGGTTTCGGAGCGGGACACGGATCGATGAACAACCGGTTACGGAACGTTCGTTCCGCGCGGTCAGAGGCCGTTTCCCTATTCCGCCGGAGCGGCCGGTGCGGTCACGGAAGGCGACGGCTGTTCGGCGGCGACCGTCTTCTTGGCGGCCGCCTTCTTCGTGGTCGTCTTCTTCGCGGCGGTCTTCTTGGCAGCCGCCTTCTTGGCGGGCGCGGCGGCCTTCTTGGCGGTGGCCTTCTTGGCCGTCTTGCGGGCCGCCTTCTTCACCGGGGCCTCCGGCTCCGCGCCGTCCTCCGCCGATGCCGGGGCCGGAGCCTCGGGCGTGTCGGAGGCGGCCGGGGCGGCCGCGGGGCTTCCCGTGACCACGACGATCTCGGCCTCCTCGGCGTTGGCGGGCGAACCCGCCGGGGCGGTGGCCTTGCGGGTCACGCG
>DATCWZ010000516.1:0-21174 GCA_036566065.1 Streptomyces sp.
ACCTCGTCACCGGCGCGGGCGCCCGACCAGGCGGGCAGGGACTGGTGGACGCCGGAGTAAGCGACCGGTGGCCGCTCGCCGACGCGGCCTGCCTTGCGCAGGGCGCGGCACGTGTCGTGGGTCCACAGGACGGTGAATGCATCAGACATGCGGTGATCGTAGGCGTGAGGACTGACAGTGCTTGCTGGTGGCGCGTGCGTACGCTCATTGGCCGCGCTGCCATGTGGGGCTTCGGGAAGTCGTGAGCTACGCATGCATGTAGCCTGAAGAGTGGCGAACGCGTCTCTCCAGGGAGAGTGCAGTCATGGCGACGCCGGCGAGCGAGGACACGCGCAGGGGATCCGCTTACCTGCCGATCGCCGAGCACGGCCTCATCGGTGATCTGCAGACTGTGGCGATGGTGGGGACCAACGGCACCATCGACTGGTACTGCTCTCCGTCCTTCGATGCTCCCAGTGTTTTCGCGTCGGTCCTGGATTCGGAGCGTGGTGGATCATTCCAGCTCGCCGCGGCGGTGCCATCGAGGACCAGGCAGTTCTACTTCCCGGATACGAATGTTCTGCTCACCAGGTTCTTCACGAGTGACGGCGTCGGGGAGATCCAGGACTTCATGCCGGTGAGCAGTGATCCACGCGAGGCCGAACGGCACCGCTTGATCCGGCGCGTCGTGTGCGTCCGCGGGACCATCCCGTTCCATGCGCGAGTGGCTCCCAGATTTGAGTACGGTGCCCGGCCGCACCGTGTGCACGTACTCGATGGCATGGCGGTTTTCCAGTCCGACGGCATGTCACTCGCTCTGACGACGACCGTGCCCATGGAGAGCGACGGCCAGGACGTACGGGCGGATTTCAAGCTTACGGAGGGTGAGCCGGCGGTCTTCGCGCTCGACCAGGTCGGTGATGAGGTCCCCCCGCGCGGCTGCGCGCGAAGGGAGGCCGCGGACCAGTTCGCGGCCACGGTCGAGTACTGGCGGCGCTGGCTTTCCGCCTCCCGTTACCGTGGCCGCTGGCGTGAGATGGTGCACCGCTCCGCTCTCACGCTGAAGCTCCTCACATACGCGCCGACCGGTGCGATTGTCGCGGCTCCGACGACCAGTCTGCCGGAGCACCTTGGCGGCGAACGCAACTGGGACTACAGGTATGTGTGGGTCCGCGATGCCGCCTTCTGCGTGTATGCGCTGCTGCGGCTCGGCTTCAGCCGCGAGGCCGAGGCTTTCATGGTGTTCCTGGCGCGCCATATCAGTTCGGGCGACGGATGCAAGTCCGGCCCGCTGCAGGTGATGTACGGAATCGACGGGCGGGCGGACCTGCCCGAGCGTGAACTCCGGCACCTGGAAGGACATCAGCGGTCCGCGCCGGTACGCGTCGGCAATGCCGCGGCAGACCAGTTGCAACTCGACATCTACGGCGCCCTGATCGACTCCATCTACCTCTACGACAAGTGGGCCCAGCCCATCTCCAGCGACGAGTGGGACAACGTCTGCTCGTTGGTGGACTGGGTGTGCGACCACTGGGACCAGCCTGACGAAGGCATCTGGGAGACCCGGGGTGGTCGAGAGAAGTTCCTGTACTCGCGGTTGATGTGCTGGGTAGCGATCGAACGTGCCATCCGGATGGCCAACCGGCGCGGCCTGCCCGCCGACCTGTCTCGCTGGACCCGCAGTCGCGACACGATCTACCGGCGGATCATGGAGCAAGGCTGGTCCCGGAAGCGTCAGGCGTTCGTCCAGCATGAGGGAAGCGACATTCTCGACGCTTCGGTGCTGATGATGCCGCTGGCCAAGTTCATCGCGCCGACCGATCCCAAGTGGCTCTCGACACTTGATGCGTTGACCAATGAGCTGGTGTCCGACTCGCTGGTCTACCGGTACGACCCTCAGGCCAGTCCCGACGGGCTCAAGGGTGACGAGGGGACGTTCTCGATCTGCTCCTTCTGGTACGTCGAGGCCATGGTCCGCGCCGGACGGCTCGACGAGGCCCGGCTGGCCTTCGAGAAGATGCTGACCTACGCGAACCACCTGGGCCTGTACGCCGAAGAGATCAGCCACACCGGCGAACAGCAGGGCAACTTCCCGCAGGCGTTTACCCATCTGGCTCTGATCAGCGCCGCGTTCAACCTTGATCGTGCTCTTGGCTGAGAATGCGTCACCCCGCAGGAAGGGGGCGGCTCAGGAGGAAGACACCGACGCCTGACGACAACAGGATCACGCAGCCCGCGAAGACCAGGCCCGCGCCACGCAGCCCCAGAGCCAGACTCAGGGCGCCTACTCCGACGACCGGCAGCGAGATTCCGACGTACGCGACTACAAAGAACGCCGAGACCGTCGCGCCGCGGTGTTCCGCCGGAGCCACCGTGCTCACGCTCGTCAGGGCCGCGCGAAATGCCAGGCCCTGGCCGAATCCTCCGAACATCCCGCCTGCGACCAGCACCGGCAGGGACTCCAGCACGAGCGAGAGGGCAACGACCGCCATGCCGCCGGTCAGCGCCAGGCAGCCGGCGGGCAGCGCGAGCCGGACGCCCGCCCTGCCCATCGAGAACTGTCCGAGTGTGGACGAGCAGAACACCGAGAAGACGACCACGCCGGTGACGGCGAGATTGTGTTCCTGCAGTGTCTCGGCGATGAAGCCCGGTGCCACGGCGGTGAACAGTCCCAGCAGGGCGAAACCGGTGAACGCGGACAGACCGGCGGGCACGAACGCCCCGCGCGTCTCGGGAGGTACGACCATGCCCTGCGGCCGCAACGGCGGACGGGGAGTGCGGCGCGCCACGGTCTCCGGCATGGCCCGGGTGACCGCGAATGCCCCCAGGAGCAGCGCGATATGCATCAGGAAGGGCAGTTTCAGCGGCCAGGGCGCGTACTGCGCCAGAACTCCCGACAGCAGCGGGCCGCACCCCAGGCCCCCCATGTTGGCTGCCGTCGCGGCGAAGGCTGCCCGCCCGCGCAGCCCGGGTGGCGCCAGTTCGATCACGGCCACTGTCGCGGCCCCGCTGAGGAGCCCTGCGGAGAAGCCCGAAAGCAGCCGTCCCACGAACAGCAGGGGCAGCCCGGTCTCCCCCAGGAAGCACAGTGCGCTCATGACCGAAAGGCCCAGCGCGAACAACAGCACCGGGCGTCGGCCCAGGATGTCGGAGTAGTCACCGGCGATCAGCAGCGCGGCGATCACGCCGAGCGCGTAGACCGCGAAGACCACGGTCACCACCAGTTCGGAGAACCCGATCTCCTCCTTGTACAGGCCGTACAGCGGCGTCGGCAGAGTGGTCCCCACCATGCCGATCGCGAAGACCGCTGCGGCCGCTAGGTACCAGCCCCGGGAACGACGCTCCCCCTCGCCCTGAACTGTCACGTCGCCCATCAAACTGGACGGGTCCTCCGGCGTACAGGCTCTGCCCGGGCGACACTTCCGAGCAGTGGCGGAACTGTCGCCGAAGTGGGCTAACCCGCGGCGCAGGCGGCAAGCAGGGTGGTCGGCCCGGCCTCCCCGACAGGTGGAGCCTCGGATCCTATTGATCACTGGATGCTCCAGCGGTGCGGATGCCGGGGATTTTCGGGGCACGCGAATACCGGGCCTCTCTTCGTCCAGGTCGTCCTCGTCTGCGTGTGGCGGCTGGTGACGATGGTGCGACGCGGAACCGTGTTCTCCCATACCGCCTTCCGGTACGTGCACGTCGTGATCGGCGCGATCGTGGGGGCCGCCGTCCTCGTATGCGCGCTCGCGGTCGTTCTGGCGCCGGGCGAGGCCGTCGCCCCGGGTGTGGTTCTCCTGCTGGGCGGGGTCGTCGTGGCAGTCCTCGGGGTCGCGCTCACCGTGCTCGTACTGCGGATGCTGCTCGCCCAGGCTCTCGAACGCTACGTCGAGGCGGCACGGATTCAGGCCGAGCTGGACGTGGTGATCTGGTACCGATCGCCGTCGACATCGACGTGATGATGGTCAGACGGAAGATGTCCGTGGGCGAGCTCGCGGAGCAGGTCGGGGTCACTCCGGCCAACCTGGCGGTGCTCAAGAACGGCCGCGCCAAGGCCGTACGCTTCGCCACGCTCGCGGCGCTGTGCGAGGCGCTCGACTGCCAGCCGGGGGATTTGCTGCGCTGGGAGGCCGCTGACGAGGTATGCCGGCCGTCGGTGACGGCCGAGAGGGTTCCCGGCTCGTAGGCGGGCTGAACGGTTCGGCTCGTTTCGGGGTTGCCGTCTCCGTACACTGACCGGCATGGCATGCCGCATCAGTGAGCTGGTCATCGACGCCGCCGAACCCGACCTCCTCGCCGCGTTCTGGAGCGAAGTCCTCGGTTACGTCGAACTCGGCCGGGAAAACGACGGGAGCATCGAGATCGGGCCGCCCGACGCCGGGTTCGGCGGCCTGCAGCCCACGCTCGTCCTCAGCCCAAGCGGTGACCCGCGGGCCGGGAAACTCCCCCTGCACATTGACGTCAGCGCCACCGACCGCGACCAGGACGCCGAGCTCAAGCGGCTGCTCGCTCTCGGCGCCAGGCGGGCCGATGTCGGCCAGACCGGCGACGAGAGCTGGCACGTCCTGGCCGACCCGGAAGGCAATGAATTCTGCCTCCTGCGCACCCGGCTCCAGCCCCTCTGACCGGCCGGAGCATCTCGCACGGTTCAGTCCGGGTCGCGGTTGAACTGTGCCGTCGACCAGCGGTAGCCGAGCGCGGTCAGCGCCAGGCACCAGCCGATCGCGAGCCACCCGTTGTTGCCGATCTCGCTGCCGAGCAGCAGTCCCCGCAAGGTCTCGATCGCCGGAGTGAACGGCTGGTACTCGGCGACCGGCTGGAACCAGCCCGGCATCGCGTCGATCGGTACGAAGGCGCTCGAAATGAGCGGGAGGACGATCAGCGGCATCGCGCCGTTGCCGGCCGCCTCGGCGTTCGGGCTCGCCATGCCGATTCCGACCGCGATCCAGGTGAGCGCCAACGCGACCAGTGCGAGCAGGCCGAACGCCGCCAGCCACTCCAGCGCCGTGGCGTCGGTGGACCTGAAGCCGATGGCCACGGCGACGGCACCGACCAGGACAACGCCGGCGAGCGACTGCAGCACGCTGCCGGCGACGTGCCCGATCATCACGGATCCGCGGTGGATCGCCATCGTACGGAAGCGTGCGGCGAGGCCCTCGGCCATGTCGGTGGAGACGGACACCGCGGCGCCGACGACGGTGCCGCCGATGGTCATCAGCAGGATGCCCGGAACGACGTAGGCGATGTACTCCGAGCGGTCCGCGGCGCCGCCGCCGATGCCCGCGCTCATCACGTCGCCGAAGACGTAGACGAAGAGCAGCAGCAGGACGACCGGCGTGAGCAGCAGGTTCAGGGTGAGGGACGGGTAGCGCCGCGCGTGCAGCAGGTTGCGGCGCAGCATGGTGTTCGAGTCACGTACGGCGAGAGTGAGTGCGCTCATCGGCTTGCCTCCTCGGGCTGGTCGGGAATCCTTGTTCCGCTGGTCAGGGCGAAGAACACGTCGTCGAGGCCGGGGGTGTGGACGGTCAGTTCGTCCGCCTCGATGCCGGCCGAGTCGAGCCGGTCGAGGATGGAGCGCAACTCGCGCTGGCTGCCGTCGCTGGGGATCTGCAGGGACAGGGCCCCGCCATTGACAGCACCCCCTCCCGCTCCCGTGGCGCCGAAAGCCCGGGGTGTGATCGCTTCGCGCAGGGCTACGGCCGCGGACCCGTAGGCGCCCGGGTCGGTAAAGCGCAGCCGCACGTATCCGCCCGGGACGAGCCGCTTAAGTTCGTCGGCGCTCCCCTCGGCGGCGATCCTGCCGTCGCTCAGCACCGCGATGCGGTCGGCGAGTTCGTCGGCCTCCTCCAGGTACTGGGTGGTGAGGAAGACTGTGACGCCGCCGGAGACCAGTTCGCGGATGATCCCCCACATGGTGTGGCGGCTGCGCGGGTCCAGGCCGGTGGTCGGCTCGTCGAGAAATATGATCCGCGGATTGCCCACCAGCGTCATGGCGATGTCGAGCCGGCGTTTCATGCCGCCGGAGTAGGTGGAGGCGGGCTTCTTCGCGGCATCCGCCAGGTCGAAGCGCTCAAGGAGTTCGGCGGCGGTACGGCGCCCCTCGCGGCGGGAGAGGTGGTGCAGGTCCGCCATGAGGAGCATGTTCTCCTCCCCGGTGATCAGGCCGTCGACGGCGGAGAACTGTCCGGTGACCCCGATCGCGGCCCGCACGGCCTGCGGGTCGGTGGCCAGGTCATGACCGGCCACACGCAGGTCGCCGGCGTCCGCGGTGATGAGGGTGCAGAGAATCTTGACGGTGGTGGTCTTGCCCGCGCCGTTCGGGCCGAGCAGCGAGAAGACCGTGCCGGCAGGCACCGTCAGGTCGATGCCGTCGAGCACCGTCTTGTCGCCGTAGGACTTGCTCAGGCCGACCGCGGAGACCGCGACGGTGGCAGGGCGGCCAGTGCAGGGTTTGGATGCGGGCATGACAGATGAAGGCATGGAACACTCCCGTTCGTGGAATGGAGCGAACCCGGTGAGCGGTACGGCGGGCGGGCCCGGCGTACGAGTGGCAGCTCAGGCCCGGGGGTCGGCGCGGCGGATGTCGATGTTGCCGTAGCGCGTACGGGCCCGGACCTCGACGGTGTCCTCGGAGTCGCCCGCACTGTCGGCCACGGTCAGCGAATTGTGCACGCGCCCGGCACTGGAGCTGACATCGAGCCAGGCGGCTGTCCCCGCACGGACGCCGACTTCGATGGAGCCGTACGAGGTCTCCAACTGGACCGATCCCCGGGTGACTTCAGCCAGGCGCAGCGCGCCGTGAGCGGTGGTCGCGGCGACGGAGCCGTCGGCGCGGTCGACGATGATGTCGCCATTGGCACCCTTGACCTGCAGGTCGCCCACGACGTGGCCGATGATGGTGGTGCCGTGAGAGTTCTTCAGGACCGCCGCGCCTTCGACAGTGCCGACGCGCATGCTGCCGGAGCTGGTGACGATCTCGGCTGAGCCCATGACGCGGTCCACCGAAATGGACCCGTGGGACGCGGTCAGATGCAGGGGCCCGGTCGTGGCGAGGCGCACGTCGCCGGACGACGTGTTCACACGTACCGCACCGAGACGCCCGTCGCCGCGCACCTCGGCCCACGAGCCGGTCACCTCCACACTGGAGTCCTCCGGGAGGTCGACCACTACATCGACGGTGCCCGTGCGGCCGAAGGGGTACCGCAGTTTGGGCGTCCTGATGTCCAGCTTGCCGTCGGCGTACGAGACCTCGGTCTGCTCGGCCGTTCGTACGTCCTGATCCTTCTTGGGGTCACGGGGCCGTACGTCGACGACGCTGTCGCCGCGGCCGGACGCCGTGAACCGGATGGATCCGGCGTCCACCCGGGCGATGGCCGAGACCGGTTCGGGAGTTTCGAAAGAAGGCATGGCTGTCCCGTCTTCATGACTGTTGTGGTCGTCCCGCTGGTGGGACGGGTTACTGATGGTCGGCCGGGCGGTCAGTGCACCCAGCCGGTGAAGCTCTGTCCGCTGGTGAAGCCCTGTCCGCCGGTGCGGGTTCTTTCCGTCGCACGGGTGTGCGTGCCGCCGGTGACGCCGGTGCTGACGGCGGCCGATACGGCTCGTACCAGCCAGGCGTTGACCGACAGGCCCTCGCTGCTCGCCGCCTCTTCGGCGCGGGCCTTGAGGTGCGCGGGCAGGCGGAGGTTGACGCGGGCCGTGCCGCCGTCGTCCGTGTCGGCGGCAGCCGGGGGGAGCGTCCTGGCCGGCTCGGTCCGCATACGCTGCTCGTCGTGGGTGTCACCACCCGGCGGCAGCGTCACCACGAAGTCCGGGTCGAGCCCGCGCAGCCGTACGTCGACGGAGCCGGGGGCGAGGTCGCGGGTGATCTCGTTCATCGCGGCGGACAGCACGTTGAGCATGGTCAGGCGCGCCGCCGACTCCAGGGGCGCTGTGAGCCGCTCGGCCAGCTCGCGGGCTTCCTGCCCTCCGGCTTCAGCAGCCACCGCGAGTTCATGGCGGAGGGTGTCGAGGTACGGCGTTAGGTTCATGACGCCATGATGGCATCATAGTGGCACTACGCGCAAGTCCATGGGGACTAGCGCGCCTGTCGGTGCGTTGCTCCGGGCCAGATCGTGGCGCACGAGCATGGGATGTCGCGTAATGGCGCCGTGATGGCTACATGATGGCGCCGCGTGGCGCTTTCTGGCGTCACGCGGTGCTTTCGCTGGGGAGACCGAGGCGCCACCCAGGTCGGGACCGCCGGTCGCTACGATTCGGAGCCATGGCACAGAGCGCGCACACCGTGTCCGGAGACTTCGATCTGACGATGGACGAGCTGCGCGTCGTGGCACGTTACGTAGCCCGGCACGCGGAAGAGGTCCTGCCGGTCTTCGAGCAGGCCGTTCCCGACGATCCGCGCCCCCGTGCGGCGATCGAGGCGGCCCGGGCCTTCATCAACGGTGCCAACAGGACAAAATCGCAGCGCGTCACGTCCGTCGACGCGCATCGGGCCGCCCGGTCCGCACCATCCGAAGCCGCGCGACTTGCCGCGCGATCCGCCGGTGACGCCGCATCGGCCGCATATCTGCACCCCATCGCCCGGGCGGATCAGGTCGGCCATATTCTGCGGGCCTGCGCGAGCGCCGCTCGTATCGGGGAGATCGAGGCGGGCGGTGACACCGCGATCGGGGACGCCCTGCTGGAACGGTCGCGGCAGCTTGCGACACCGTTGCTCGTTGATGTCCTGCGCCGCTACCCGCCCGTAGGAACGGGCAACAGCCGTGTCACCCGGCTGATGGGCGCTCTGGATCGTTCCCTGCGTCGGACCGGTTGACCGGCCTGCAGCCCCGCTGTGGGACGCGGGCCCCGAATTCCTGGTCCCCGGTCGTGTGCTGGGTCAGGGCTTATTCGTCGGGTGCAGCTGAGCGAACTCGTCGGCGAGCATGCCCATCATCACGAGGTCGTGGTACTCGCCGCCGGCGAACACGTGCTCGCGGAGGCGGCCCTCCTCTACGAATCCGAGCCTGCGCTGAAGAGCCAGCGACGCCTCGTTGTGTGCGAAGACCCGCGCCTGGCACTTGTGATAGCGCCGATCGGCGAACATGAAGCGCAGCAGCATCACCACCGCTTCCGCCGCGTAGCCCTGGCGTCGGTGAGCGGAGCCTGTCGTGACGCCGTACTCGAACCAGCCCGCACGTGGATCGGCGTGGTGCGCGCCGATGGTGCCGACGGTCTCTCCCGTGGCGACGGCTTCGATCATCAACCGGAAACAGTCTCCATCGGGCGTGTCAGCCGCCAGCTCTTTCGCCCAGGCGCGGTAACTCTCGGCGGAACGGGGCGGGTTCAGCACGTCGCCCAACCCCTCCTCGTCGTGTGCGAAGCGCATGAGCGCAGGCCAGTCGTCGGGTTCGATACCGCGCAGACGTATCCGGTCGCCGATCCAGAATGAGGTCATACCCCATTCTCGATCACGAGGCTCGTCGTATCCGGGCGAGCACGTCATCGTTGACCAGGCATGAAACGTGCGTCGATGCCTCTCGTGCTCCTCGTCCTGCTGGGTGCCGCCGGTTGTATGTCCGTACCGGCCTCCACCCAGGCACCCGCACCCGTTGCTCCGGTGCCCTCCCGGATGATGTCCACCGAACCGGCCGCCGTGGTGGCGAGTGCGTCTCCAGCCGTCAGGGATGTCCTGGAGACGGTCGAGGACACGCCGCGCAAGAAGGACCGGCGCAGGTCAGTGAAGCACGGTTCGCCGGAGCGCCGATACGGGGTGGTCGCTCCATCGGTCCGGGCGGCAGCGCACGACCGGCCTCGGCGGTACGTGCCGACTCGGCCGCGGGTGCGTGGCCCTGTCATGCCGCGTAGGGCGCGTCCTTACCCGACGTACGGCATGGGCAGTGTCTGCGCGGCGGGGCAGGGCTTCACCTCCGGGGAGATCGCTGACCTGTGCCGCAATGCGTTCGGGCGGTGAGGCACGGCTTCACACCGTCAGCGCTCTGACGGATCATGGGTACCTCTCGTGTGCCCGCTCCTTTGTGAGGACCCCGAAGACCGATGACGGTGATTTCCTTCGACCCGGATGCCGGGCTCTGGCTGCTGAGTACCCCTCGGACTTCGTACGCCCTCCGGGTGGACGAGACGGGATCCCCCTGTCATGTGGCCTGGGGCCCGCGGCTGAGCCCGGCCGCGGCAAGGGAACTGGTCGGCGCTCCGCAGCCTCAGCACAGCAGTTTCGAGGGCAGGCCCGGTGTGGGCGAGGAGTTGCCCGTGGACGGTGGCACCCGGTACGGGCCGCCGTCGCTCCAGGTCCGGTTCGCCGACGGCACCCGTGCCTTCGAGTGGCAGCCGGAGGGCCACCGCGTCCACCGGCCCTCCCCCGGAGTCCATGATCTCGAACTCACCTTCCGCGACCGCCTCCATCCACTGCGGACGGTCCTGCACTACCGGGTCAGGGAGGACAGCGACGTCATCGAGCGCAGGCTGGTGGTGCGCAACGACGGTGACACGCCGGTCCAGTTGCTCCGGGCGGACTCGGCCGCCTGGTCCCTGCCCTCGCTGCGCGGCTACCGCCTCAGCCATGTCGTCGGCCAGTGGTCGGCGGAGACCCAACTGCGCAGGGAGCCTCTGCCGTACGGCGAGACCGTCCTGACCAGCCGCCGCGGTTACACCGGCCACCACGCCAACCCCTGGCTGATGCTCGACGAGGGCGATGCCACCGAGTCGAGGGGCCGGGTGTGGAGCGCCGCGCTTGCCTGGAGCGGCAGTTGGCGCATCACCGCGCAGCGCACGCCCGACGGGCGCGCCGGGTTCACCGGTGGAGTGGGCCACGACGGGGTGACGCTGCCGCTGGCGCCGGGCGAGGAGTTCAGCACGCCGGTCTTCGCCGGGCTGTACAGCGAGGGCGGGTTCGGTGCGGCGAGCCGCACCTGGCACACGTACAGCCTGGATCATGTGCTGCCGCACCCGGAGGAGATCGCGCCGGTGCTGTACAACGCCTGGGAGGCGGCCGGTTTCGATGTCGACGAGCCGGGTCAGCGGGCGCGTGCCGCCGCGCTGGGCGTCGAGCTGTACGTACTGGACGACGGGTGGTTCGGTGCCCGCCGCAGCGATCGTGCCGGACTCGGCGACTGGACGCCCGCCGCGGACCGCTTCCCCCGGGGCCTGGCTCCGCTGGCCGACGAGGTGCACCGGCTGGGGATGCGGTTCGGGCTGTGGGTGGAGCCCGAAATGGTCAACCCGGACAGCGACCTGTACCGCGAGCACCCGGACTGGGTGCTGCACATTCCCGGGCGTGCGCGTACCGAACTGCGCCATCAGTTGGTGCTCAACCTGGCCCGTGACGATGTCGCGGAGTTCACGTACGGGTGGCTCAGCCGGCTGGTCGCCGACAACGGGATCGACTTCCTGAAGTGGGACATGAACCGTGCCTTCAGCGAGGCGGGCTGGGCCGCAGAGGAGGGCGGCCACGACCGGTTGTGGATCCGTTACGTGCACAGCCTCTACTCCGTCATCGACCGGCTGCGGGCCGCACATCCCCGGTTGCGTATCGAAGCGTGCAGCGGGGGCGGCGGGCGGCTGGATCTCGGGATGCTGGCACGCACCGACCAGGTGTGGGCGTCGGACAACACAGACGCCGTGGACCGCATCGCGATCCAGCACGGCTTCAGCCAGATCTACCCGGCACGCACCATGGCGGCCTGGGTCACCGACGTACCGAACCAGTTGACCCGCCGCAGCGTGCCGCTCCGTTTCCGCCTCCATGTCGCCATGTCGGGACTGCTGGCCATCGGGGGCGATCTCAGCACCTGGTCCGACGAGGAGAACGCCGAGGCCGCCTCGCTGGTCGCCGTGTACAAGTCCGTGCGCCACCTCGTGCAGCACGGCACGCTGTACCGGCTGTCCGAACCGGACGAGGAGGGGCCGACGGTCGTTCAGTACACCGCCCGGGACGGTAGCGAGGCGCTGCTGCTCGCGTGGCGGCTGACGGAACGCCACGGCGCTCCCTCACGCCCCGTGCGGCTGGGCGGGCTGGATCCCGAGGCCCGTTATCGCGATGTCCTGACTGGCGAGATCCACCACGCCTCGGTACTGAGCGGATACGGTCTGACGATCGACCTGCCGCCCGGCGACTGGGCCAGTGCGGCGGTCCATCTGATACGGGAGCCCGGCGGCGGTGTGACGACGTAGGGAACGGTCAGTCCGTGACCAGTTCCGCCCAGGCCCGCGCGAGCAGTTCATGCCCGAGCGGGGTCGGATGAACGCCGTCGAGCACGATGTGCGCCGCGCCGCCCGCGTTCCGCGCCGCCTGGTTGAGAAGCCCGTCGGCGGCAAGCAGGGCGGCATCGAACTCTTCCGCCAGCCGGCGGACAGTCTGAATCCGAGGGTCCAGGTCTTCGCGCCAGGACCACTGTTCGTCGGTGACCGGAATCAGGAACGGCTCGATCAGGATGATCTGCGCGCCCAGTTCGTCATGGATCTGCGTGAGCATCGCGCGGTAGTCGTCCTCGTACGCCCTCCGGGGCGCCGGGTCGCCCGAGCCGTAGCAGCGCCATGTGTCGTTCACCCCGACCATGACCGACACCAGACCGGGCTTGAGAGCGAGTGCGTCCCGGCGCCAGCGGCGCCGCAGGTCCTGGACCCGGTCGCCGGCGACGCCCCGGTTGATAAAGATGATGCCGCTGTCGGGCCGCGCTGCCCGTACGAGATCGGCGGCCATCCGGGCATAGCCCCTGCCCAGCGGATTATCGGGGTCCGACAACCGGTCGGCGTCCGTGATGCTGTCCCCCTGGAACAGCACCGTCGATCCGCTGGGCAGACTGATGGCCACTCACAGCTCCCGTTGTTCCCAAGGGCGAGGAGGAGTACGGCTACCGGGGGGCCACCGCCGGCATACGCACATCGCTGAAGTCGAGGGCCTGGTCCACCTCGCGCAGGGTCTGCTCGGCCACCCGCCGGACCTCGGCCAGGACATCGCCGTGCTCGTCCACGAGGCCGGCGTAGATCGGCGCCTCGGATCTGTCAGTGAAACTCACGTCGAACTGCCTATCGATCGGTTACGTCTGCTGCCCGCCGGGAGGCGGAGACACGGGGGTCGAGTGTACGCGTAGCCGGTTCCGTACCGCGGGTGATCCCAGCAAGTGGACGTCCGTTTGTCGGGATGCCGGGCGGATCCCGCGCGGCGGGGCGGCCTCACCGAGGTGGGACCGCCCCGCCGCGTCCAGACGCGTCGCGTGTGGACTACTCGACGACGAGCTCGACGTCGACGTTGCCGCGCGTGGCCTTGGAGTAGGGGCAGAACTCGTGCGTCGCCTCGATCAGCTTGCGGCCCGTTTCGCCCTCGAGCTCCTTCGGCAGCTCTATCCGCAGGACGACCGAGATGCCGAAGCCCGGGTCCTGCTTGCCGATCGAGACCTCGGCGGTCACCGAGACGTCCTTCGAGTCGATCTTCATCTCGCGGCCGACCGCCTGCATCGCGCCGGCGAAGCAGGCTGCGTACCCGGCGGCGAAGAGCTGCTCGGGGTTGGTGCCCTTTCCGTCTCCACCGAGGGCCGGGGGCATGGCGAGAACGACGTCGACCTGCCCGTCCGAGCTCACAGCCCGTCCCTCGCGGCCGTTGGCGGTGGCGACAGCGGTGTACAGCGCGTCCATGGAATGACCCTTCCTGCGAGCGGTGGCGGCCGGTGCGGCCGCCTTCCGCAATGAGTATTGCACGCAATTTAGTTGCCCACAACTAAATTACTCGCAGCAAGCTATCCTGGAGCCATGACGTCTTCGCCGCCCCGCATCCCCGCCCTGCCCGATGTGCCGGACGCGGAACTGCTGCGTCTGGACCACCAGGTCTGCTTCTCGCTGCACGCGGCGTCCCGTGCCTTCGGCGGGGTGTACCGGGACGCCCTCAAGGACCTCGGCCTGACCTATCCGCAGTACCTGGTCATGCTCGTTCTGTGGGAGAACGGGCCGCTGCCGGTCAAGACGATCGGCGCGCGGCTGCACCTCGATTCCGGGACCCTGTCCCCGCTGCTCAAGAGGCTCGAATCGGCCGGGCAGGTCCGCCGCGAACGGAGCCGCGAGGACGAACGCTCCGTCACCGTCCACCTCACCGAGGCAGGGGCGGCGCTGCGTGAGCGCGCTCTTCCGGTACCGCGTACGATCCTCGCCGCGACCGGGCTGTCGATAGAGGAGATCGTCGCCCTGCAAGAGGTGCTCGGACGGCTCACCGCCTCCCTCGGCCAGCCCGACTGAACCGGTGCGCTCCGCTGCGGCGGCATGAACTGGCTTACGCAGCAGGCCGGTTGGGACGTAGGTTATGCCGTGATCAGTTCACGCTTCCACTGAACGGACGGTATCCATGACCGACCAAGCGGTGCACCAGGAGTACGACACATCGGTGCCGCGCTCTGCCCGGATCTGGAACTACTGGCTGGGCGGCACGGACAACTTCCCCGTCGACCGGCAAGCAGGCGACGCGTACAGCGCGGTCTTCCCCGGCATCGTCACGGTCGCACGCAGCAGCCGCGCCTTTCTGCGCCGTACCATCACCCACCTGGTCAATGAGGAGGGCGTACGGCAGTTCCTCGATGTGGGAACCGGCCTGCCCACCGCGGACAACACGCACGAGGTGGCGCAGCGGCTCGCCCCGGGGGCCAGGATCGTCTACGTCGACCACGACCCGATGGTCCTCGCGCACGGGCGGGCCCTGCTCACCTCCACCCCCGAGGGGGCGGCCGGGTACATCGACGCCGATCTGTCCGACCCCGGGCGCATCCTGGCCGCCGCCGCACGCACGCTGGACCTCAGCCGTCCCACCGCCCTGATTCTCAGCAACATCCTGGGCCACATAGGCGACCACGACCAGGCGCGCGCTGTCGTCGGCCGCCTGATGGACGGACTGCCTTCCGGCAGTTTCCTGGTCATCAGCGACGGTTCGCGGGGTACCGACGCCGACTACGAGCGGGCGCAGGACGCCTACAACGAGACCGGGGCCGTCCCGTACTTTCTGCGCCCCGTCGCCGAGATCACGGCGTACTTCGACGGCATGGAGCTCCTGGAGCCCGGGGTGGTGTCCGTCCCGCTCTGGCGCCCGGAGCCCGGCTCGCCCGCGGCGGAGCCCATCGGCGAGCACGGCGGTCTCGCGCGCAAGCCCTGACGGGCTCGCGGCTGCGGTCGCCGGAGTTTCCCGGCCGAAATACGATGCAGGGACTCACGCACCGCGGAGCGGCCCATGAACCGGCGGCGTCCTCACAGGTCAGCGAGCGCCGAGGATCTGCTCAGCACACTTCAGCACCTCACTGCCCGTGCCCGGCAGGAGGTGGAGCTGCATCAGGCCCGGGTGGAGCTGGCCCAGGCGCTGCAGCGTGACATGCTTCCGGCCGCGCTGCCCGCGGTTCCCGGGCTCCAGACGGCCGCACGGTACGCGCCCGCCCGCAGCGGGCTGGACATCGGCGGCGACTGGTACGACGGGTTCGTGCTCCCGGACGGTGCGCTGGGGTTCGCCATCGGCGATGTCCAGGGCCATGACGTCGAGGCGGCCGCCTTCATGGGGCAGATACGCATCGCGATGCGCGCCATCGCCCTGACGGCCACCGATCCGGGCGAGATCATGAGCCGTACCAACGACCTCATCCTCGCAGCGGACTCCATTCTCTTCGCGACCTGCACCTTCTTCCGCCTCGACCCGCAGGACCGGGATCTGCGCAGCGCCCGCGCCGGTCATGTGCCGTATGTGTGGGCCACGGCAGACGGACGCTCGGGGATCACCGCGGACGAAGGCGGTCTGCCGCTGGGTATCGAGGCACGCCAGTGCTATCCCGTCACGCGGCGGAGCCTCGACTCGGCGGGGGCGTTCGTCCTGCTCACCGACGGGGTCGTCGAGGGGCCGTCGCTGGCGATCGAGGACGGTCTGGAGCGGGTACGGAATCTCGTCGCCGGCCGCATCGGCGCCACGGCCGAGGAGCTGGCGGACGGCGCCCTGCACGCGGCGGCGGCCACCGGTCACGAGGACGATTCCGCCGTTCTCGTCCTGCGCCACAACGGGGACCTTCGCAGCAGGTGAGATGCGGCCGGGCCGAGCGTGTCACGTACGCCCGCTGTCGCTGCCGGTGTCTGATGAAGTCCGTGATGCGCAGCAAGAAAGCCAGACGCCGGTCGGCAGCCGTTCTGTGGATGCTGGGCGTCGCCGCTGCCTACTACTTCTCGGGGCGTCTCGGCCTCCTCAGAAAGGTGAACATCTACGAAGCCGTCGTCACTCCCCTGTGGCCGGCGACGGGCATCGCCCTGGCCGCACTGCTGCTGCTCGGCCTCCGGGTCTGGCCGGGCATCGCGCTCGGCGCGCTGCTCACCGTCGCCGCGATGAACGAGCCATTCATGGTCACGCCTTCCGGTCTCTGCATCGTGGCGGGCAACACGCTGGCGCCGGTGTGCGCCTTCCTCGCCCTGCGCGCGGTGGGGTTCCGGGTGGAGCTGGACCGGTTACGCGACGGCCTCGTGCTGGTCTTCCTGGGGGCGATGGCGGGGATGCTGGTGAGCGCGACCGTGGGAGCGGCGACGCTGGTCGTCAGCGGGAGCCTGTCCCTCGCGCATTTCTGGCCGGTCTGGTCGGCCTGGTGGGCCGGGGACGCCACGGGGGTGCTCGTGGTCACTCCGCTGATTCTCGTCCTGCGCAGGGCGCGGTGGCCCCGGAAGGACGACAGATGGGCCGAGGCGAGTCTGCTGGCCGTCGTCTCGGTGACGCTTACGCTGGTGGTGACCAGGAGCACGCTCTCGACGATCTTTATCGCCTTTCCGGTCCTCGTCTGGGTGGCGCTGCGCTTCCAGTTGGCGGGGAGCGCACCGTGCGCCCTGCTGATGTCCGTCATGGCGATCATCGCGGGGACCGACCGGGTGGGGCCGTTCAGTGGTCACAGCGTTCTTGAGGTGATGCTCAACCTCACCGCTCTCAACTGCTGTCTTGCCCTGACCGCGCTCCTTCTGGCGGCGCTGGTGACCGAGCAGCAGAACATCCGCCGCGAGACCGAACGGGCCTGCGACGAGCTGGCCGCCCTGGTGGAGGAGCTCACACCGCACTCGACGGTGCCGGGCCGTCCGCCGGCCGGGCACGGCGACCGCGGCGGATTCCTGCGGGATCCCGGGATCTGACGCCACAGGGCGGGCGGGGCTGCTCAGCCCCGGGTGTCGTCAGTACGGCGGAAGCAGCGGTCCAGGTAGGGGTTGCGGAAGGTGCCCGTGGGGTCGTACCGGGTCATGAGCCGCTCGAAGTCCTCATAGTGGGGGTAGAGCTCGCGCAGTCGCGCCGGCGGTGTGGTGAACACCTTGCCCCAGTGCGGTCTGACGCCGAACGGTGCCAGCGCCTCCTCGATCGCCCCCAGCACCGGCGTGACGGCCGCGGTGTCGCGTACCCAGGTGAAGTGGAAGGCCACGGCGTCCATGCCCTGGGCGGGGCTCAGCCAGAGATCGTCCGCGGCCACGGTACGGATCTCGCAGATCTGCAGTGGGTTGGCGATCCTCTCCCGTATCCGGTCCAGTGCCCGGAAGGCCGCCGGGGCGTCCCGGCGGGCCACGAAGTATTCCGACTGCAGTTCCTCTCCGCTGCTCGGAGTGAATTCGAGGCGGAAGTGGGGCAGCCGGTCGTGCCACGGCCCGGGGATGCCCAGTTGCCCGGTGCAATGCTGGGGCGGCATGCCGGGAACGGGGTGGCGCGGGCCGTCGGCGAGCGTGGCGCCCAGCCACCGGGAGGGGGCGTTACGCGGGCCGTCGGTGCCGATTCGATGCTTGAGCCAGACCTGGTTGACCGGTCCGTCACGCCAGTCGGTGAACAGGCTGACGCTGTAGGCGGAGGACATGATCTCGTCGAACCGGCCGACGGCCTGTTCCTGCGGCAGCCCCTCGTACACCCACTGCTGGACATCGAAGGCCGGTACGACGCCGAGTGTCATACGGGTCACCACGCCGAGCGCGCCCAGCGAGACGACCGCCCCGGCGAAATCGGGGTCGCCGCGCCGCAGCCACCGCACGCTCCCGTCGGCGGTGACCAGCTCCAGCGCGCGGACCGCCCCGGCCAGGGACCGGTTGTCCACCCCGGAACCATGGGTGCCGGTCGCGCAGGCACCGGCTACGGAGATATGGGGAAGCGAACCCAGGTTGTGCAGCGCGAAGCCGCCGCGGTGCAGCTCTTCGGTGAACTCCCCGAAGCGCAGTCCCGCGCTCACCGTGACCGTACGGGCGTGCGCGTCGATCTCGACCGAGCGGGGCAGTCCGGCCACGGATATCAGGACGCCCGGAGTGTCGGCGATGGCGTTGAAGGAGTGCCGGGTCCCCAGCGCCCGTATCGCGGTCGCCGCCGCCACCGCCCTGCGGAGTTCGGACAGGGAGCCGGGGGTGTGCAGGTGCCGCGCGCCGAACGTGATGTTCCCGGCCCAGTTCCGCCCTGCGGGAGTTCCCGCTCGTTCCGCGATTTCCGGTTGGATGTCCGGCTGGCGATCGATCATGTGCGTGGAGCTTACGCCTGTGCCCGGACACCCCCGGTCGCGTCAGTACGGCAGCGGCCTCCCGGAGGGAGTGCGCAGGTCGAGCGGGGGCGGTCCTGTGGGGGGCTGCGGACGGCGGACGATCTGGATGCGGCCCATTGCCACCACCTCCTGCTGGTCAACCCTTATGTGCCCACGAAGTCGTCCTTCACACTTCGCGGATTCGCCAGCCGATCCGGTCCTGCGTGCTGCGTCGCTCGCGGATGCGTGGGACGCGATGTGCGGGGACCCTTGAGCGTGCGGGGGGGTGCTCCCGTGAGGAGGGATGAGACATGTCCGCGATGGACAGGATCAAGAAGATGCTGAAGGGCCATGAGGAGCAGGCCGGCAAGGGTGTCGACAAGGCCGGCGACATGGTGGACCGCAAGACGCACGGCAAGTACAGCCGGCACGTCGACACCGCCCAGGACAGGCTCAAGCAGCAGCTCGACAGTGACCGCGAACAGGACGGCGGCCCGCCGCGGACCTGATCATCCCGGAACCGTAGCGGCTGCGACGCCCCCCCGTTTTCGTCTTCCGGCGTCCGCTTCCTTTGTGGGCGCCGTCACGTTTGTCGAATGCACGCTCGACCGGACCGCTAGGGTCACTGCGTCGGAGAGAACGCCGAAGCGGCCGGCCCGATTCTTGTTATCGTCCCGCCCGCCCGTCATCTCCCGAGTGTGGGAAGTGACGGAACAGGACCCCGGAAGAGTGAGCGCGGCATGGGCGAGGCACACGAGACGGCGTTGATCAGGGCGGCACAGCGGGGCGACCAGCGGGCGCAGGACCAGCTCGTCGAGTCATACCTGCCGCTGATCTACAACATCGTCGGACGTGCCCTCAACGGCCATGCCGATGTCGACGACATCGTCCAGGAGAGCGCGCTGCGCATGCTCCGCAGCCTGCCCTCGCTGCGCCGTCCGGAGAGTTTCCGCTCGTGGTTCGTGGCCATCACGATGAACGAGATCCGCGGGCACTGGCGTGCGCACGGGTCCGGGAACGTACCGGCCGATCGTCTTGAGGACGCGTACGACGTCGTGGACCCGGGAGCCGACTTCGTCGACCTGACCATCGTCCGTCTCGGCCTGACGGGGCAGCGCCGCGAGGCGGCTGAGGCCACGCGCTGGCTCGACGAGGACGACCGCGCGCTGCTGTCGCTGTGGTGGCTGGAGACGGCGGGAGAGCTGACGCGGGCCGAGGTGGCCGGTGCCCTGGAGCTGTCCCCGCAGCACACCGCGGTGCGTGTCCAGCGCATGAAGGCGCAGTTGGAGGCGGCCAGGCTGGTGGTGCGCGCGCTGGCGGCGCGTCCGCGCTGCATCCTGCTGGAGGACATCGCGGCGCAGTGGAACGGGGTGCCTTCGGCTCTCTGGCGCAAGAGGCTGGCGCGCCATGCGCGTGACTGCACGGTCTGCTCGGGATACCGGTCGGGGCTCGTGCCCGCGGAGGGCCTGCTGGTGGGGCTGGCGCTGGTTCCCCCGGCGCTGACCGCGGCCGGTGGCGGGCTCCCGGACACGGTGACCGTGTCCGGCTCGGGCTCCTACGCTCCGGGACGGGCCGAGCGCAGACGGGGCCGGACACGACGACGCAGGCGCAATACGGTACTGGCCGGGCTTCTCGCGGTCGGTGTGCTGGGGAGCGGTGGAGCCGCGGTCCACCTCTATACGGACGGCAGCGGCGACGACAAGGCGGCGGGCACCGTCACCACTCCGGCCCACCCGGTGACGTCGGCGCCCTTCTCCCCGTCCGCCTCGCCGTCCCTCTCCGCGTCGCCCTCCCCGTCCGCTTCGGCTTCCCCGTCGCTCTCCGCCTCGCCGAGCCCTTCCCGTACGAAGAAGAGCGCCACCCCGACTCCCAAGGCCCGCACCATCACCCGTAAGCCGTCCGCGGCTCCCCCCGCCGCGGCCGCGCCCAAGCCCACCAAGTCCGGCTCCTCGTCGGCGCTCGACGAGGTCACCCGGCTGGTCAACGTCGAACGGGCCAAGGCTGGATGCGCGGCCGTGCGGACCAACGACGAACTGGAGACTGCGGCCGGAAACCATTCGGCCGACATGGCGGCGCGGAACTACTTCTCTCACACCTCGCTTGACGGTTCCGACCCGGGCGACCGCATCACGGCCGCGGGGTACCGCTGGAGCACGTACGGCGAGAACATCGCCGAGGGACAGCGGACACCGGCCGAGGTGATGGACTCCTGGATGAACAGCGAGGGTCACCGCGCCAACATCCTCAACTGCGCGTTCAAGGAGCTCGGCGTGGGCCGGGCCGACTCGCCCAAGGGCCTGGTGTGGACCCAGGACTTCGGCACGTCCCTCTGAAGAACCGCGCACCCGGGAGGCAACCGTTGGACACCCCGTTTGTGCGGCCGGCGCTTCCGGCCGACCTGGCACGCATCGTCGCTCTGGTGGCCGAGCATGCCGCCTACGAGAAGTCCGGCCCGCCGCCCGCCGACCTGGCGGAGCGGCTAACCGTACTGCTCTTCGAGGAACCGGAGCCGCGGCTGCGGTGCCTGGTGGCGGAGTCGGCGGGCGGGGACGTCGTCGGATACGCCTCATGCGCACCGGCGATCTCCACCTGGGACGGATTCGAGTATCTCCATATGGACTGTCTGTTTCTGCGGGACCATGCACGCGGCCAGGGCCTCGGCGCTCTGCTGATGGACGCCGTGGTGGCCCTGGCACGTGAGCTCGGCCTGAGTGAGGTCCAGTGGCAGACGCCCTCGTGGAACGAG
>DATCWZ010000377.1:0-8051 GCA_036566065.1 Streptomyces sp.
CGACCGGAAGACCGCGCGGAAGTCGCTGCGGACCGAGAAGCAGGCCGAGAAGCGGGCACTGGACGACGCGTTGGAAGGCGTACGCGAGGAGGATCTGCTCGCCCAGATCCGCCGCCAGGTACTGCTGATCCGCCCGCAGGCACCCGTCGAACCGGTCAGGCTCGAACGCATCAAGCCGCGCACTCTGTTCAGCTTCATCGCCGGTTCGATCGCCGCGTACTTCCTGATCTCGCAGGTCACGGAGGCCGACTTCGGTACGGTCGTGGAGCAGGCCGAATGGGGCTGGGTGGCGGCCGCGCTGGGATTCTCGGCGCTCAGCTACATCGCCGCGGCCATGAGCCTGCTGGGCTTCGTGCCGGAGCGGGTGTCCTTCGGCAAAACGGTACTGGCGCAGGTCGCCGGGTCGTTCGTCAAGATCGTCGCCCCGGCGGCCGTCGGCGGCGTGGCGCTCAACACCCGCTTCCTCCAGCGCGCCGGAGTGCGCCCCGGGCTCGCGGTGGCGAGTGTCGGCGCCTCCCAGTTGTTCGGTCTCGGCTGCCACATCCTGCTGCTCGCCCTGTTCGGCTATCTGACGGGTACGGAGAAGACCCCGGACTCGCTCACCCCGTCCAGGACCGTCATCGCCGGACTGCTCACCGTCGCTGTGCTGGTGCTGGTGGTGACGGCGATCCCGTTCCTGCGGAAATTCGTGGCGACGCGGCTGCGGTCGCTGTTCGCCGGTGTCGTACCGCGCATGATCGACGTCGTGCAGCGCCCGCAGAAGCTGGTCACCGGCATCGGTGGGATGCTCCTGCTGACCGGCCTGTTCGTGCTCTGTCTGGACGCGTCGATCAGGGCGTTCAGCGGTCCCGATGTGCCGCAGCTCAGTTACGCGAGCATCGCGGTGGTCTTCCTCGCGGGCAACGCGCTGGGCTCGGCGGCACCGACCCCGGGCGGCATGGGCGCGGTCGAGGGCGCGCTGACCCTGGGGCTGATCGCGGTGGGGCTGCCGAAGGAGGTCGCGGCGCCCGCCGTGCTGCTGTACCGCGTGATGACCCTGTGGCTGCCGGTTCTTCCCGGCTGGCTCTGCTTCAACCAGCTCACCCGCAAGGGCGAACTCTGAGGCGGCTCGGTTACGAAGCCCCGGCGGCGGGCGAAAGGCCCGCGGGGCCACCCGCATGGACCGCGCCCCGCGCGCCGCCCCGGCTCCCGCCGCACGATGGGGGTCATGAGGACTTCTCCCGCCCTGCGTGCCGCTGCCCTCGCCGCCGTACTGCTGCTGCCGCTGGCCGGCTGCTCGGACGGCGACGGAGACGGCCCGGGCACCTCGAAGCCCTCCCCGGCGTCCACGGCGGCGCCGACATCGACGGCGCGGGACCTGTCCTCGCAGAAGCTGGACTGGACCCCGTGCACCGCCCCGAACGAGGCGCAGGGCGGCGGTGCCACACCCTCCCCGCTGCCGGGCGGCACCGTCTGGGAGTGCTCCTTCATGGACGTCCCGCTCGACTACGCCGACCCGGACGGCAAGACGATCGAGCTGGCGCTCGTCCGGGGCAGGGCCCGCGACCAGGGCAGGCGGATCGGCTCCCTCATCTTCAACTTCGGCGGCCCCGGGGCCTCGGGGGTCGCCACGCTGCCGTCCTTCGGCACCGCGTACGACGCGCTGCGCACCCGCTACGACCTGGTGAGCTTCGATCCGCGCGGGGTCGGCCGCAGCGAGGGCGTCGAATGCTCGGACGACAGGACGCTCGACGCCCGGTACGAGAAGGACGGCACCCCGGACAACTCCGCCGAGCAGAAGACTCTCACCGACGACCTGGCGTCGTACATCGGGGACTGCGAGAAGAACTCCGGCGGCGAACTGCCCTTCGTCGGTACGACGAACGCGGCCCGTGACATGGATCTGCTGCGCGAGGTGCTCGGCGACGACAAGCTGTACTACTTCGGCATCTCGTACGGCACGGAACTCGGCGGCGTCTACGCCCATCTGTTCCCCCGGAAGGTCGGCAGGGCCGTCCTGGACGCCGTGGTCGACCCGACCGAGAACGTCGAACAGGCATCCCTCGGCCAGGCGAAGGGCTTCCAGCTCGCTCTGGACAGCTTCGCCGCCGACTGCGCCGGACGCGACGACTGCAGGCTTCCGGGGTCCACCGCGAAAGAGGTCGAAACGTGGATCACCGGGCTCCTCGCCAACCTTGAGAAGCACCCCGTCCCGGGCCTCGCCGAGCGGAAACTGACCCAGACTCAGGCCATCACGGGCATCGCGTCCGCGCTGTACTCCAAGGAGACCTGGCCGCTGCTCGAACAGGGCCTGGACGAGGCTGACGGCGGCAACGGCGGGCTCCTGCTGGCTCTCGCCGACTCGCTGAACGGCCGCAGCCAGGACGGTCAATACAGCAACGCGAACGCCGCCAACACCGCCATCAACTGCGCAGACTCCAGGGAGCGGTTCACGACGGAGCAGACCAGGGCGGCGCTCCCCGCGTTCCGCCGGGCCTCGCCCGTCTTCGGCGACTATCTGGCCTGGGGCCTGATGTCCTGCACCGGCTGGCCGGTCGCCGGGGCCTGGGTCACCCCCGATGTCAGCGCTCCGGGCGCGCCGCCCATCCTGGTCATCGGCAACACGGGCGACCCGGCGACTCCGTACGCCGGTGCGAAGGCGATGGCCGCGGAGCTGGGCCCGGGCGTCGGCGTCGAACTCACCTACAAGGGCGAGGGCCACGGCGCGTACAACAGTGGCAGCGCCTGTGTACAGAAAGCCGTGGAGGGCTATCTGCTGGACGGCAAGGTGACGCCCTCGGGCAAGGTCTGCGCGTGACGCAGGGCAGAGACAGCCGCCGGGCTGTCGGTGGCTGCGATTAGCATGACCGCCAACTGTACGGATTCGTACGCTTGAACCGCTCCGCGCGCCCCCACCGCGTTCGGTACGGGGGAGGGAACGCACATATGCGGGTATTCGGAGGGTCCGGGCGGGCCGGGCGGGCGGTGGCCCTGGCCGGGGCGGTGCTGCTGGTGACGGGGATGGCCGCGGGGTGCGACGGCACCGCGTCGCCGGAGCCGTCTGCCAGGGCGACGGGCCCGGGCGCGTCACCGTCGGCGACCGGCAGCGGTGAGCCGGGACCGCCGGTGCTGCCCGCCGCGATCACCTCCCAGAAGCTCGACTGGAAGCGCTGCGGGGCCCCCGACGGCGGCACCGCCCCCGGCTCCGCCTGGCGATGCGCCACGCTGAAGGTGCCGCTGGACTACGCCGACCCGGACGGCGCGACGATCGGCATCGCGCTGATACGCAAGGCGGCCCGCGGCAGCGGCGAGCGGCTCGGGTCGATGCTGTTCAACTTCGGCGGCCCCGGCGGTTCGGGGGTCGGCATACTCCCCCGCGCCGCCGACGCGTACCGGAAGCTGAACACCCGCTACGACCTGGTGAGCTTCGATCCGCGCGGGGTCGCGGGCAGCGAGGGGGTGAAGTGTGTCACGGACAAGGAGCAGGAGAAGGAGTTCCGGACGATCGACATGACCCCGGACACCGCCGCGGAGGAGGCCGCCTTCATCGCGGACGGCGCCGACTTCGGCGCCGCCTGCGAGCACCGCTCCGGCAGGATGCTGCCCCATGTCCGTACGACCGACGCCGCCCGCGACATGGACGTCATCCGCCAGGTGCTCGGCGACCGCACGCTCTCCTACTTCGGTATCTCGTACGGTACGGAGCTCGGCGGAACGTACGCGCACCTCTTCCCCCGGAACGTGGGGCGGACCGTCCTGGACGCGGTCGTCGACCCGACCGCGGACAGCGTGGGCCACGCCCGCAACCAGGCGATGGGCTTCCAGCGAGCGCTGGAGAACTATCTGAAGGACCGGGGCCAGGACCCGAAGGCGGGCACCCGGCGGATAGCCGGGCTGCTCAAGCGGATCGACAGCCATCCGCTGCCGACCGCCACGGGCCGTACGCTCAACGAATCGCTCGCCATCATCGGCATCGTCACCCCGCTGTACTCCGAGAGCAGTTGGCCGGCCCTGACCCAGGCACTCGACGAGGCGGAGACCGCGGGTACGGGCAACGGACTGCTGCGGCTCGCCGACGCGTACAACGGACGTGACGCGAACGGGCATTACGACACGCAGAGCCATGCGCAGCGGGCGATCTCCTGCGCGGACTCCAAGGCCAGGCCGACGGCGGCCGACGCCAGGGCCCTGCTGCCGGAATTCCGGAAGCTGTCCCCGGTCTTCGGCCCGTTCCTGGCCTGGGACACGGCCGGGTGGTGTGCGCGGTGGCCGGTCGCCGGCGAGCACGACACCCCGGAGGCGAGCGCTCCGGGCGCCGGTCCCGTCCTGGTGATCGGCACGACGGGCGACCCGGCGACTCCGTACGAGGGCGCGCGGAAGATGGCCGACGAACTGGGCAAGGGCGTCGGCATCATGATCACCAACAAGGGTGAGGGGCACGGCGCGTACGGCGAGAGCCCGTGCGTCACGTCGATGGTCGACGACTACTTCCTGGACGGAAAGGTCCCGGCGTCCGGCAGCACCTGCTCCTAGGGTCTTCCGTTCGGACGGCCGCCCCACCGAAAGGGCCCGCCCGCACCGGATGTACCGGATGCGGACGGGCCCTTTGCCGGTCGTGCGTTCAGCCCGGGAGTCCTAGTAGATCGGCTTCTCGGGTTCGATCTGGTTGATCCAGCCGATCACACCGCCGCCGAGGTGCACCGCGTCGGCGAAGCCCGCCGCCTTGACCAGCGCGAGCACTTCCGCACTGCGGACACCCGTCTTGCAGTTCAAGACGATGCGCCTGTCCTGCGGAAGCTCCTGGAGGGCGTTGCCCATCAGGAACTCGCCCTTCGGTACCAGCCTGGAGCCCGGGATCGAGACGATCTCGTACTCGTTCGGCTCGCGGACGTCGATGATCTCGATCTTCTCGTCGGCATCGATCCACTCCTTGAGCTGCTTGGGAGTGATCGTCGAACCGGCGGCCGCCAGCTGCGCCTCGTCGGAGACGACGCCGCAGAAGGCCTCGTAGTCGATGAGTTCGGTGACGGTCGGGTTCTCGCCGCAGACCGCGCAGTTCGGGTCCTTGCGGACCTTCACCTGGTGGTACGACATCTCCAGCGCGTCGTAGATCATCAGTCGGCCGACCAGCGGGTCACCGATGCCGGTGAGCAGCTTGATGGCCTCGTTGACCTGGAGGGCGCCGACGGATCCGCACAGCACACCCAGCACACCGCCCTCGGCGCAGGAGGGGACCATGCCGGGGGGCGGCGGCTCGGGGTAGAGGCAGCGGTAGCAGGGGCCGTACTCCGCCCAGAAGACGGAAGCCTGGCCGTCGAACCGGTAGATGGAGCCCCAGATGTACGGCTTGTTCAGCAGTACGGCGGCGTCGTTGACGAGATAGCGGGTGGCGAAGTTGTCCGTGCCGTCCACGATCAGGTCGTACTGGGCGAAGATCTCCATCACGTTGGCGGCTTCGAGCCGCTCCTCGTGCAGGACCACGTTCACCAGCGGGTTGATACCCAGAATCGTGTCCTTGGCCGACTGGGCCTTGGACCGGCCGATGTCGGACTGGCTGTGGATGATCTGGCGCTGCATGTTCGACTCGTCGACCTCGTCGAACTCCACGATGCCGAGCGTGCCGACACCGGCCGCGGCCATGTACATCAGCCCCGGCGAACCGAGGCCGCCCGCGCCCACACAGAGCACTTTCGCGTTCTTCAGCCGCTTCTGACCTTCCATCCCGACTTCCGGGATGATCAGATGGCGCGAGTACCTGCGGACCTCGTCGACGGTGAGCTCAGGGGCTGGCTCTACCAAGGGTGGTAGCGACACAGGAACCTCAACAATGCAGGTGGTCGGTTTCTACGTACTTCGACTGCGTACGGTTGTTCTTGCCGTAACACTGCCACGCCTCTCCTCATTCCGAGATACCCGTCCCGATCCGCGAGACGATTTCGTCCCAGTAACTGGGCAGTGCCACGAATGGATCGGTTTGTCCGCGACGGCCGTCCCGGTCGGTGAAGAAGATCGTCCCCGCTCCCTGCCAGCGGGCGATGCGCATGGCCTCGTCGAGATGGGTGCGCGGGACGCCGTGGACGAAGTGCGCGAACCGGCCCGGCGGGTAGGCGGCGGTCCATTCCGCGACCTGCGACCACCGGTAGTCGGTCCAGTGGCCGCGGAAGGTGACGAGCTGGTCGGCCGTCTCCGCGTAGCCGGGATACGGATGGATGCCGTGGCCCAGGACCAGTCTGCCGCCGCCGTCCCCGGTGTCACTGTCCTCCAGGAGTGCGGCGAGCGTGCTGGTGAGCCGGCGGACCGCCGGGAGGCCGGCCCGTTCGGCGGGGCAGCGCTCCAGGTAGAAGCCGCCCACCCGGTACCAGTCGAGGAACAACTGGGCGTCCGCGATCAGCTCGCCGAAGGGCCGGTTGCCGTGGTCCAGGTCGAGGTGGCCGAGCAGTCTGCCGCCGGATGCCCGGACGGCGTCGTCGGGCGCCTCGCCGTGCAGCGCGCGTTCGCGGGCGTTACGGAGCCGGCCCGCCGCCTCCAGGCAGTGCGGGTCGGGGCGGGCGCCCGGCCCGTTGTCGATGTTGAGGACCGCCCAGTGCAGCGGGGTTCCGGGCCGGGTGAGCCGGTCCCATTCCGTGGGTGCGAGCAGCGGATGGGCGTAGCCGGGGACGCCGAAGCCGAACTGTTCGGCGGCGGCGGTCCGCGGGGCCGTACCCGTACTGGTCAGATACGGCATGCCGCCTCCATCCAGATGTCGGCGAGGGACTCCTCCAGGTTGATCCTGGGGCGCCAGCCGAGCCGGTCCCTGGCCGTGCGGACGTCGGCCTGCTGCCAGGCTCCGCAGCCGTCCGGGTACGGGGACGGGGTCGCCGCGACGTGTTCGGCGACGGACTCGGCGGAGGTGCGCGGGGCGCCGATGGGCAGCCGTGCGGGCGGCCCGTCCATCTCGTGGAGCGCGCCCGTGTATCCGGCGACCCTGGCCAGGACTGCCGCCGCGTCGCGGAGCCGTACGGCCCTGCCGGTGCCGATGTTGACGATGCCCTGGGCGGCGGACAGCGAGGCCGCGTGCACGGCGCGCGCCACATCGCGTACGTCGACGAAGTCGCGCTGCACGCCGAGGCCGCTGAGCCTGAGCTCGGGGTCGCCGGACTGGATGGCGCGGCGCATCGCCTCGGCGAGCCTGCCGAGCGGGGAGCCCGCCGGGGTGCCGGGCCCGACCGGGGAGAAGACCCGGAGCACGATGCCGTCCAGGCCGGAGCCGATGACGAGTTCGGTGGCGGCAAGCTTGCTGACGCCGTACGGGCCGCCCGGGCGCGGCACGGCGTCCTCGGCCGTCGACGAGCCGGGATGCGACGGCCCGTATTCGGAGGCGCAGCCGAGTTGGACGAGCCTGGCGCTGCAGCCGCTGCGCCGCATGGCCTCGCAGACCGTGGCGACGGCGACGGTGTTGTGGCGGGTCAGGTCACGGGCACCGCCGCGGGTGGCACCGGCGCAGTTGACGACGACGCCGGGGTGGACGGCGTCCAGGAAGCGGGTGAGCGCTCCGGGGCTGCCGCCCGCGAGGTCGAAGCGCACATCGGCGTCGTCGCCTCGGCCGAGCGCGGTGAGATGGACGGCGGGGTCGGCGAGCAGGCGGTCGGCGACGAAGCGGCCGAGGAATCCGTTGGCTCCGAGCAGCAGAACCCTCATCGCGCGCCCCCTCGGTACCGACGGCGGGCTGCCGGTGCGGGGAATTGGGGGGTCATGTCGGTGTCTCCTTGAGGATGGTGGATGCGGTACGGGGCAGGCCCGCGGCGTCGGCCCCGCGGGGCATGGGCTTGGGCAGCGGTGGCGGTGGTTACCCGGTGGCATGGGCGGATGCCCTGGACAGGGCGACGGCGGCGTGGAGGAGCAGCCCCAGGGCTGCCGCGCCACACGCGATGGCGGATACGCCTCCGGTTCCGGCCGCGGCGACTACCGCGTCGACGGGCCGGGCGAGGAGGCCGAGTCCTGGCAGGCGTCCGGCCAGGACGGTGACGGGGGCCGCGACTTCGACCGCGCAGGCGGTGGCGAGACCGGTGGCGGCAGGCTCGGGGAAGCCGTGG
>DATCWZ010000166.1:0-4531 GCA_036566065.1 Streptomyces sp.
CGCCAACCTTGAACGTCATGTGACAGGTACCCCTTCCGTGGCTATCCAGAGTAACACGAGAACCGCTTCTCCTGAATGGCGTTTTCGCAGGTCAGGGCATATCTCGGGGCTTGACAACAACAACAGGAACGTGCTTCGGAATCCTTCCGGAAGGCGATTTCCGCAGGTCGGAGCGGGCGTGCGGGCATGCCGAAACACGCGCGCCAGGCTCCTCGAAACCCTCGCCGGAGGGGCTGAATGTCCCGGTTTGCCGGATTCCGGAAGGTGAACTTTCCGTACTCCGTTCGGACATCGTCCACCCGTACGGACGCATGTGTCGGTGGTCATTGAAATTGATCAGCAGCCGGCCGCCGTGTGGATTATGTGCAAGAAATACGCCCCGACCTGGAGGGGTCCGGGGAAATTGATCACCCGCGGTTAGTGACGGGGCACGAATCCGCACCGGGGCGCGGCGCGTCGCGCAGGCACGGGGCAGGCACATGGCGGAGGTTCCGCCGTCTCATCGCGGGCGTTCCGTCGGCATATGGCGGACGTTTTGTCGGCACATCACGGACGTTGTACAGGCACATCGGTCGCACCCCTGGTCCCCCAGCCGTCACCCCGGCGGTCGCACGTGGCGGCGGCCGGAGCGGGGCAGGGGCGGGTCGGGTGCGGGCCGGGGACCCCGGCTGGGTAGCCTGAGGCCGCTGACACACGCTTAGGGCGGCTTTGCGCCGCTCCGTACCGCTGTCCGCAGCAGAGCTCGATTCCGAAAATGTCCGCAGTCCGAACGTTCAAGGAGTTGCCGCCGCAGTGAGCCGCAGCCTTCGACACGGCGCCCTCGCCGCCACCGCAGTCGTGTTCTCGCTCGCCTCGTTGTCCGCCTGTGGTGCGGGCAATGACGCCGAAACGCTCCATGTCAGGCCGGACAACGCCGCCACCGCTGTCGGTCAGATCAAGATCCAGAACGCGAATGTGATCACCCAGTCGGACCACAACGCCGCGGGTCCGGCCGTCATCTCGGCCACGCTGTTCAACAACGGCCCGAAGCAGGAGGTGCTGCAGGCCATCACGCTGCCGGGCACCAAGGCTTCCGTACAATTGCACGCCGCGAAGGGCGACGGACCGGTCGTCGTACCGGCCGGGGGCCGGGTCATCCTCGGCGGTGCGGGCAACGCGTCCGCCGTGATCGAGAACGGCCCCGAGGCCGCGCAGAACGGCAATGTGCAGACGGTCGTCTTCAAGCTCAGCGAGACGGGCGATGTCGACCTGGGCGTGAGCGTCGTCCCGTCGAACACCTTCTTCAAGGACTTCGGCCCCAGCTCGGTGCCGTCCCAGCAGGCGTCCCCGAGCCCGTCGGCCTCCGCGTCACCGAGCCCCTCCCCGTCGCCGGCCACCGCGTCCCCGGCCGGTGAGGGCTCCACCGGACAGCCCGCCGCCAACTGACGACAGCCCAGCCGTCCTCCGTACGAACCGGTCTACGGCTCGAACTTGTAGCCGAGCCCCCGCACCGTGACCAGATACCGCGGCGTCCCCGGGTCGGGCTCGATCTTGGCGCGCAGGCGTTTCACATGGACGTCGAGGGTCTTGGTGTCGCCCACATAGTCCGCGCCCCACACCCGGTCGATGAGCTGCATACGGGTCAGTACGCGGCCCGCGTTGCGCAGCAGCATCTCCAGCAGGTCGAACTCCTTCAGCGGAAGATCCACCTTGTCCCCGGACACCGTGACGACGTGGCGGTCCACGTCCATCCGGACCGGGCCCGCCTCCAGCGTGGCCGGGACGACCTCCTCCGGTTCCCCGCGGCGGCGCAGGACGGCGCGGATGCGGGCCACCAGCTCCCGGGTGGAGAACGGCTTGGTCACATAGTCGTCGGCCCCGATCTCCAGGCCGACGACCTTGTCGATCTCGCTGTCCTTCGCCGTGACCATGATTACGGGAACGTTGGACCGTATGCGCAACTGCCGGCAGACCTCCGTACCGGGCAGACCGGGCAGCATCAGGTCCAGCAGGACGAGGTCGGCGCCGTTGCGCTCGAACTCGTCGAGGCCGTCGGGACCGGTCGCCGCGATGGCGACCTCGAAGCCCTCCTTGCGGAGCATGTAGGACAGCACGTCGCTGAAGGATTCCTCATCCTCGACGACAAGCACTCGGGTCACGGAAGAGCCTCCGGGGCAGGAAATGAAGCGAAGGTGTCGGTATCGGGCGGCGGCCCCTCGTCGCGATGGGCGATGAGCGGTCCGCCGGTGATGCGTTCGCGTGTGACGGCCGATTCGGGCAGCCGAAGGGTGAAGGTGGAGCCCTGTCCCTCCGAGCTCCAGACGGTGACCTCCCCGCCGTGCGAGGCGGCCACATGCTTGACGATGGCGAGGCCGAGACCGGTGCCACCGGTGGCCCGCGAGCGGGCCGGATCGACGCGGTAGAACCGCTCGAAGACGCGCTCGCGGTCCGTCTCGGAGATACCTATGCCCTGGTCGGTCACCGCTATCTCGATCAGATCCTCGCCATGCGCCCTTATGCGGCGGGCGGCGATACCAACGCGCGTGCGGGCGGGGCTGTAGTTGACGGCATTCTCCACGAGATTGCCGAGAGCGGCGGCAAGCTGGCCGCGATTCCCCCAGATGAACAGGGACTCGGTGCCGCCCGACGCCATGGTGATCTGCTTGGCGCCCGCCTGCTGGCGGCAGCGGTCGATGGCCTCGTCGACGAGGGTCTCCACCCGTACGGGCTCGGCGTCCACCAGCGGGTCGTCGTTCTGCACCCGGGAGAGGTCGATCAGCTCCTGTACGAGATTGGTCAGCCGGGTCGCCTCGATCTCCATGCGCCGGGCGAACCGCTCGACCGCCTCCGGGTCGTCGGACGCGTCCAGGACGGCCTCGGAGAGCAGGGACAGCGCGCCGACGGGGGTCTTCAGCTCATGGCTGACATTCGCGACGAAGTCGCGCCGTACCGCCTCGATACGACGGGCCTCGGTGAGGTCCTCGACGAGCAGCAGGACCAGCCGGGAGCCCAGCGGGGCGACCCGCGCCGACACGGCGAGCGCCTCGCCCTTGCCCGTACCGCGCCGCGGGAGGTCAAGCTCGACCTGGCGTATCTCGCCGTCGCGACGGGTGTCCCTGGCCATCTTGAGCATCGGCTCGACCGCCAGCCGCCCGCCCCTGACGAGGCCCAGCGCATAGGCCGCCGAGCTGGCCTTGACGACACTGTCGCTCTCGTCGAGCACGACGGCCGACGAGCTGAGCACGGACAGGACGGTGTCCACGCCGGGGGGCAGCGCGGCGATACTGTCGGGCCGCAGGGACGTGCGGGTGGGCCGCTTCTGCTCGCGTTCGCTCCAGCGGAACGCGAGCATGGCGATGACACCGGTACACAGCCCGGCAATCGCTGCGGCTGCGGCGACAGCCGCGTTCACGTCCATGCGTCAAGGTTATGCGGGGTCGCCGACACTCTCCCAGCCATCCGCGTCCGCTCCCGGACACTCGTCGCCCAGAGTTCACCGAGGGGTGGGGGGCGGTTCACTTAAGGAGCCGGATCCGGACGCGTTCCCCGCGCACCGTGAAAGCGTGGGGGTGGGCCCAGAGACCCCGGCCCCGTCACTGGAGAGGGACTTCCATGCGCGACGCTTACCACGAGGAACTCGATTCGATCGGCGAAGGACTGGTCGAGATGGCCCGGCTCGTCGGCTCGGCGATCGGACGTGCCACCACGTCCATGCTCGACGCCGACCTGCAGCTCGCCGAGAGCGTGATCGCCGCAGACCAGAAGGTCGACGACCTGCAGCACGACCTGGAGGCGCGGGCCATCGCCCTGCTGGCCCGCCAGCAGCCGGTCGCGACCGACCTGCGGATCGTGGTCACCTCGCTGCGGATGAGCGCCGACCTCGAACGCTCGGGCGACCTGGCGCAGCACGTGGCGAAGCTGGCGCGGCTGCGGTTCCCGGCGAGGGTCGTACCGCACGACCTGCACGCCACCATCCTGGAGATGGGCCAGCTCGCCCAGCGGCTGATGGCGAAGGCCGCCGAGGTGATCATCACGAAGGACGTCGACCTGGCGCTCCAGTTGGAGCAGGACGACGACGAGATGGACCTGCTGCACCGCACGCTGTTCCAGCACCTGATGGACGACCGGTGGAAGCACGGCATCGAGACGGCCGTCGATGTGACGCTGCTCGGCCGCTACTACGAGCGCTTCGCCGACCACGCGGTGTCGGTGGCCAAGCGCGTGGTGTACCTGGTGACCGGCGAACACGCGGACGAGATCCAGACGACCGGCCCGGTGGACGGCGTGTAGCGGAGCCGCAGGCGCAGTCGTACATACGTCTCTGCGCGTGTGCGCCGTTGATGCGCCCGTCCGGGTGGGCATGCAATGAGGGTGGGGCGGCATGCCCGCGCCCCTGTCGTACGGGAATGCCGTACGCCACTGAGTCGTACCCACTGAGGAGGACCCATGGCCGACTCCCCCATGACCGAACCCCAGCAGGAGACCCCGACCGAAGTGGTGCATCTGACCGTGCTGGGCGCCTGCGGCTGCGGCTCGGGCTGCGGGTGCGGCT
>DATCWZ010000246.1:0-9708 GCA_036566065.1 Streptomyces sp.
TCAGCCAGATCATCTCGACGACGCTTCCGCAGCTCGTGATCGGCCTGCTCTATGTCGACCGGCGGATACGGACCGAGGACCTGGGGCCCGTGCTCGCCGAGGCGGCGCAGGTACCGCAGCCGGGCGCGTTCCCGGGTACACCGCCTGGCCCGTACCCGGCGGCCTGAACCCCGGCGCGGCGAAAGGCCATGTCCGCCGGCCGGAACCGGTGGACATGGCCTTTCGTCATACGACGGGCGGCAACGGGATCAGACGTTGAACCCCAGGGCACGAAGCTGCTCGCGACCGTCGTCCGTGATCTTCTCGGGGCCCCACGGCGGCATCCACACCCAGTTGATCCGCAACTCGCTGACGATGCCTTCCGTCGCGGCCTCGGCCTGCTCCTGGATGACATCGGTCAGCGGGCAGGCCGCGGACGTCAGGGTCATGTCGAGCGTGGCGATATTGGCCTCGTCGACCTGGATCCCGTAGATCAGGCCCAGGTTGACGACATCGATCCCCAGCTCCGGGTCGACGACGTCGTACAGGGCCTCGCGGACCTCCTCCTCGGAGGCCGGCTTGGTGGTAAGAGTCTCGTTCTCGCTCATGCCGTCTTCCCTTCGGACAGCGCCTTAGCCGTCGCGTCCTTCCACGCCATCCAGCTCAGCAGCGCACACTTGACCCGGGCCGGGAACTTGGAGACACCGGCGAACGCGACCGCGTCCTCCAGCATCTCCTCCATCGTGTCGTCCGGCTCCAGCTGACCTTTGGACTGCATCAGAGCCAGGAAGGTCTCCTGGATCTTCAGCGCCTCGTCGAGCTCCTTGCCGACGAGCAGATCAGTCAGTACGGAGGCGCTCGCCTGGCTGATGGAACAGCCCTGCCCCTCGTAGCTGACGTCGGCGATGGTCTCGCCGTCGTATTTCACACGGAGGGTGATCTCGTCACCACAGGTCGGGTTGACGTGATGCACCTCGGCGTCGCCGTCCCGCAGGCCACGCCCGTGGGGGTTCTTGTAGTGGTCCAGGATCACTTCCTGGTACATGGAGTCAAGCTTCACCAGAGTCAACCCTCAGCCGCTCATCAACCGAAAAAGTTCCGTACATGCTCCAGGCCCTCCACCAGGGCGTCGACCTCGGCGGGCGTGGAGTACAGATAGAACGACGCTCGCGTCGTCGCGGGAATTCCGTACCGCAGGCAGGCCGGCCGTGCGCAGTGGTGTCCGACCCGGACGGCGATGCCCTGCTCGTCGAGCACCTGGCCCACGTCGTGGGGGTGGATGTCACCGAGCGTGAAGGAGATCGTCGCGCCGCGGTCCTCGGCCGTCGCCGGTCCGATGATCCGCAGGTCCGGGACCTCCAGCAGCCGCTTCACCGCGAGTTCGGTGATCATCTGCTCGTGCCGGTGGATGTTCTCCATGCCGATGGCGTTGAGGTAGTCCACCGCCACGCCGAGGCCGACGGCCTGGGCGATCGGAGGTGTGCCCGCCTCGAACTTGTGCGGCGCCGGGGCGTAGGTCGACGAGTGCATCGACACGGTCTCGATCATCTCGCCGCCGCCGAGGAACGGCGGCAGGTCCTCCAGGAGTTCCTGCCGTCCCCACAGCACACCGATGCCGGTCGGGCCGAGCATCTTGTGGCCGGTGAAGGCCACGAAGTCGGCCTGCAGCGCCTGCACGTCCAGCGCCATGTGCGGGGCGGCCTGCGAGGCGTCGATGCAGACCAGCGCACCGACCTGCTGGGCGCGCCGGACGATCTGCTCGACCGGGTTGATGGTGCCCAGCAGGTTGGAGACCAGAGTGAAGGTGACGACCTTCGTCTTCTCCGTGATGATCTCGTCGATGTTGGACAGGTCGAGCCGGCCCTCGTCGGTGATGCCGAACCACTTCAGCTTCGCACCGGTGCGCTGTGCGAGGAGCTGCCACGGCACGATGTTGGAGTGGTGCTCCATCTCCGTGGTGACGATCTCGGTGTCGCCGTCCACCCGGTAGGGCTCGTCCGCCCAGCCGAGCATGTTGGCGACGAGGTTGAGGGACTCCGAGGCGTTCTTGGTGAAGATCACTTCGTTGCGGCTGGGGGCGTTGATGAAGGCGGCGATCTTGTCGCGGGCGCCCTCGTACATCGCCGTGGCCTCCTCCGCGAGCGTATACACGCCGCGGTGGACATTGGCGTTGTGGTGCTCGTAGTACTCGTTGAGCGCGTCGAGCACCACCCGCGGCTTCTGCGAGGTCGCGGCGCTGTCCAGGTACACGATCTTCTTGCCGTCCTGGACCGTGCGGTCCAGGATCGGGAAGTCCTTGCGGATCGCCTCGATGTCGAGGAGGCCGGAGAGCCCCGGTCGGGCGTCAGTCACGCGGAAGCGCCACCCTTCACATATGCTTCGTAGCCCTCGTTCTCCAGCTTGTCGGCGAGCTCGGCGCCACCGGACTCGGCGATGCGGCCGTCGGCGAAGACGTGCACGAAGTCGGGCTTGATGTAGCGGAGGATCCGCGTGTAGTGCGTGATCAGCAGGGTGCCGACCTCGCCGGCCTCACGGACCCGGTTGACACCCTCGGAGACGATGCGCAGGGCATCGACGTCCAGGCCGGAGTCGGTCTCGTCGAGGATGGCGATCTTCGGCTTGAGCAGCTCCATCTGAAGGATCTCGTGACGCTTCTTCTCACCGCCGGAGAAGCCCTCGTTGACGTTGCGCTCGGCGAAGGACGGGTCCATCTGGAGCCGGGCCATCGCCTCCTTGACCTCCTTCATCCAGGTACGCAGCTTGGGGGCCTCGCCGCGGATGGCGGTGGCGGAGGTGCGCAGGAAGTTGGAGACCGAGACGCCGGGGACCTCGACCGGGTACTGCATGGCGAGGAACAGGCCGGCGCGGGCGCGCTCGTCGACGGTCATCGCGAGGACGTCCTCGCCGCCCAGGGTCACCTTGCCGCTGGTGATCGTGTACTTGGGGTGGCCTGCGAGCGAATAGGCGAGCGTGGACTTGCCGGACCCGTTGGGGCCCATGATGGCGTGCGTCTCGCCCTTGTTCACGGTCAGGTCGACGCCCTTGAGGATCTCCTTCGTGACGCCGTGGTCGGCCTCGACGGAGACGTGCAGGTCGCGGATTTCAAGCGTTGCCATGGGTGACTCAGGACTCCTGGGTGACGGAGACGAGCACATCGTCCCCTTCGATCTTTACGGGGTATACGGGGACGGGGCGCGTCGCGGGAAGGGACGACGGCTTGCCGGTGCGCAGGTCGAAGCTCGACCCGTGCAGCCAGCACTCGATCATGCAGTCCTCCACCTCGCCCTCCGAGAGCGACACGTTCGCGTGCGAGCAGATGTCGTTGATCGCGAACACCTCGCCCTCGGTGCGGACGATGGACACCGGCGTGCCGTCGAGCTCCACCCGCTTGGGGGTGTCGTCCTCCAGCTCGCTCAGCGCACAGGCTTTGACAAAGGTCATCAGACCGCGGCCTTCAGCTCGGACTCGATCTTCTCCAGCAGGCGCGCCTCGACGTCCGGCAGACCGATCTGCTGGACGAGCTCGGCGAAGAAGCCGCGCACCACGAGGCGGCGGGCGTCCTCGGTGGGGATGCCGCGGGACTGCAGGTAGAAGAGCTGCTCGTCGTCGAAGCGGCCGGTCGTCGACGCGTGGCCCGCGCCGATGATCTCGCCGGTCTCGATCTCCAGGTTCGGTACGGAGTCGACCCGGGCGCCGTCGGTCAGAACCAGGTTCCGGTTCATCTCGTAGGTGTCGGTGCCCTCGGCGTGTGCCTGGATGAGGACGTCGCCGATCCATACGGCGTGCGCGCCCTCGCCCTGCAGCGCGCCCTTGTACATGGCGTGGGACTTGCAGTGCGAGGTGTTGTGGTCGACGAACAGCCGGTGTTCCTGGTGCTGCGTCTTGTCGGTGAAGTACAGGCCGAGGAGGTCGCACTCGGCGCCGGGGCCGGTGTAGCTGACCCGCGGGTGCAGCCGGACCACGTCGCCGCCGAAGGTGACGACGATCGACTTGAAGGAGGCGTCCCGGCCGACCAGCGCGTTGTGCTGCGCGACGTGGACGGCCTGGTCGTCCCAGTCCTGTACGGACACGACGGTCAGCTTCGCGCCGTCGCCCAGGATGTAGTCGACGTTGGCGGCGAGCACGGCGTCACCGCTGTGGTCGATGACGACGACGACCTCGGCGAAGGCGCCCAGCTCGATGACCTGGTGGGCGTAGGCCACGCCGCCCTCGCCGTGCACGGTGATGCGGATCGGCTCGGTGAGCACGGCCTCCTTGGCCACCGTGATGTACGAGGCCTGCTCGAAGGACGAGTACGCCTGGGCGGCGACACGGTCCACCGGGGTGCCGGCCTTGCCGAGCCGCGCGTCGTCGCGTCCGACGGTCTCGACCGTGACGCCCTCGGGCGCCTCGATCGCGACCTTGATGGCGCCCGGGGTGGCGACGGCGGTGCCGTCGTGCAGCCCGCGCAGCCGGTCGAGCGGCGTGAACCGCCACTCCTCCTCGCGGCCGTGGGGGACGGGGAAGTCCGCCACGTCGAAGGACGGCGGCGCGCTCATGCGCGTGGCGACGGTCGACTCGGCGGCCACCGCGATGGACCCGGCGGTGGTGGACCCCGCCGGAATAATCTGAGCCTCAGCCATGGCTGTCGTAGTGCTCGCTTTCTCAGTCAAGAAGTGGGGATGGAGTCGGCAGGCCCGTCAGCCGACCGCCCCCTCCATCTGCATTTCGATCAGCCGGTTGAGCTCCAGGGCGTACTCCATGGGCAGCTCCTTTGCGATCGGCTCGACGAAGCCGCGCACGATCGTCGCCATGGCCTCGAACTCGGTGAGTCCGCGGCTCATGAGGTAGAAGAGCTGCGTTTCGGAGACCTTGGAGACGGTCGCCTCGTGGCCCATCGACACGTCGTCCTCGCGGACGTCGACGTACGGATAGGTGTCGGAGCGCGAGATGGTGTCGACCAGCAGCGCGTCGCACAGCACGTTGGACTTGGAGCCCGTCGCGCCCTCGCCGATCTCGATCAGACCGCGGTAGGAGCTGCGGCCGCCGCTTCGCGCCACCGACTTGGAGACGATGTTGGAAGAGGTGTTCGGCGCCATGTGGACCATCTTGGCGCCGGCGTCCTGGTGCTGGCCCTCGCCCGCGAAGGCGACGGACAGGGTCTCGCCCTTGGCGTGCTCGCCCATCAGGTAGACGGCGGGGTACTTCATGGTCACCTTGGAGCCGATGTTTCCGTCGACCCACTCCATGGTCGCGCCCTCGTACGCCACGGCGCGCTTGGTGACCAGGTTGTAGACGTTGTTCGACCAGTTCTGGATGGTCGTGTAGCGGCAGCGGCCGCCCTTCTTCACGATGATCTCGACGACCGCGGAGTGCAGCGAGTCCGAGGAGTAGACCGGCGCCGTGCAGCCCTCGACGTAGTGGACGTACGCGTCCTCGTCGACGATGATCAGCGTCCGCTCGAACTGGCCCATGTTCTCCGTGTTGATACGGAAGTAGGCCTGCAGCGGGATCTCCACGTGGACGCCCGGCGGCACGTAGACGAAGGACCCGCCCGACCATACGGCCGAGTTCAGCGAGGCGAACTTGTTGTCGCCGACCGGGATGATCGTGCCGAAGTACTCCTTGAAGAGGTCCGGGTGCTCCTTGAGCGCGGTGTCGGTGTCCATGAAGATGACACCCTTCGCTTCGAGCTCCGCGTTGATCTGGTGATAGACCACCTCGGACTCGTACTGCGCGGCGACACCGGCGACCAGGGCCTGCTTCTCGGCCTCGGGGATGCCGATCCTGTCGTACGTGTTCTTGATCTCCTCGGGCAGCTCCTCCCAGGAGGTCGCCTGCTTCTCCGTGGAGCGCACGAAGTACTTGATGTTGTCGAAGTCGATGCCCGACAGGTCGGCGCCCCAGTTCGGCATGGGCTTCTTGTCGAAGAGACGCAGAGCCTTCAGCCGGAGCTTGAGCATCCACTCGGGCTCGCTCTTCTTTTCCGAGATGTCCCGGACGACGGCTTCGGACAAGCCGCGCTTCGCCGCCGCTCCTGCCTCGTCGGAGTCGGACCAGCCGAATTCGTACGTGCCCAGACCCTCGAGCTCAGGGTGGACAGTCTCCGTAGGGAGCGTCATGCGGGGTTCCTCCCGGCCGTACTTGCAGATGCTGATGTGGTGGTCTGTGATGCCGTGGGGCCGCCGCGCGGCACGAACGTCGTGCACACACCGTCGCCGTGGGCGAGGGTGGCGAGACGCTGCACATGGGTCCCGAGCAGGCTGGAGAAGAATTCCGTCTCCGCCTCGCACAGCTGCGGGAACTTCTCGGCGACATGAGCGACCGGGCAGTGGTGCTGGCACAGCTGCTCACCCGATTGTGAACCCGGCGCGCTGCGCGCCGTAGCAGCGTACCCGTCGGCTGACAAGGCTTTCGCCAGCGCCTCCGTGCGTGCCTCGGGGGCCGCGGCCTCGACGGCGGCGCGGTATGTCTCCGTCTGGGCCGCCATCCTGGCGCGGGCGAACGCCACCACGGCGTCGTCCCCGGCGGTGTCGGCGATCCAGCTCAGTGCGTCGGCGGCGAGCTTGTCGTAGGACTGGTCGAAGGCGTCCCTGCCGCTGTCGGTCAGGGCGAAGACCTTGGCCGGACGGCCGCGGGTCCGCGCCCCGTACACCCGCTGCTCGCGGGGCTCGACGACTCCGTCGGTGACGAGGGCGTCGAGATGACGGCGGACGGCGGCCTGGGTGATGCCGACGCGCTTGGAGAGATCGGCGGCGGTGGACGGGCCGTGGTCCAGGATGGAGCGCGCGACCCGGTTGCGCGTGGAGCGCTCACCGGTCGCGAGTTCCTCCTGCGGAGCCTCACCAACGTTTTTCACAACGCCATTGTTGCGTAATTCATCCGGCCCTGACAACCACGGTCCGGAACGACCGACGGTGCGGTTCGTCACTAAGGGTCACCTAACCCGCCCCGGCACTTCACCCTCCGCCGCCGCCTCTAGACTTGTCCGCCATGGAGAACGAGCCCGTCGTACAGGTCCGTGGCCTGGTCAAGCGGTACGGCGCGAAAACCGCCGTGGACGGCCTCGACCTGGACGTCAGGGCCGGCGCGGTGACCGCGGTCCTCGGCCCCAACGGGGCGGGCAAGACCACCACCGTCGAAACCTGCGAGGGATACCGCCGACCGGACGAAGGGACCGTGCGGGTGCTCGGCCTCGACCCGTACACCCAGGGCGCCGAACTGCGTCCGCGGATCGGCGTGATGCTCCAGTCGGGCGGTGTGTACTCCGGCGCGCGCGCCGGGGAGATGCTGCGCCATACGGCGAAACTGCACGCTCATCCGCTGGACGTCGGCGCGCTGACCGAGCGCCTCGGCCTGGGAAGCTGCGGGCGCACCTCCTACCGCAGGCTCTCCGGCGGCCAGCAGCAGCGGCTCGCCCTGGCGATGGCCGTCGTCGGCCGCCCCGAGCTGGTCTTCCTGGACGAGCCGACCGCGGGCCTCGATCCGCAGGCCCGCCGCTCGACCTGGGATCTCGTACGGGAACTGCGCGCCGACGGCGTGTCGGTCGTCCTGACCACCCACTTCATGGACGAGGCCGAACAGCTCGCCGACGACGTCGCCGTCATCGACGCGGGCCGGGTCATCGCGCAGGGCAGCCCCGAGCAGCTCTGCCGCGGCGGCGCCGAGAACACCCTGCGCTTCACCGGCCACCCCGGTCTGGACCTCGATTCCCTGCTCAAGGCGCTGCCCGACGGCAGCGGGGCGGCGGAGCTCGCCCCGGGCACGTACCGCATCACCGGGCGGGTCGACCCGCAACTGCTCGCCACCGTCACCTCCTGGTGCGCCCAGCACGGCGTGCTGCCGGACGGCCTCTCCGTGGAGCGGCGCACTCTGGAGGACGTCTTCCTCGAACTGACCGGCAAGGAGCTGCGCGCATGAGCGCCGGTACGTACACCCCCCGCCCGGGCGCCGCACCGCTCCCCCGGATGATTGCCGCGCAGACCGCGCTGGAGACCCGGATGCTGCTGCGCAACGGCGAACAGCTCCTGCTGACGGTGGTCATCCCCGCGCTGCTCCTGGTGCTGTTCAGCGCGGTCGACATCGTGGACACCGGATCCGGTAAGGCGGTCGACTTCCTGGCGCCGGGCATCCTGGCGCTCGCCGTGCTGTCCACGGCGTTCACCGGGCAGGCGATCGCCACCGGTTTCGAGCGGCGTTACGGGGTGCTCAAGCGGCTGGCCTCCTCACCGCTGCCCCGCTGGGCGCTGATGACCGCGAAGACCCTGTCGGTGCTGGTCACCGAGGTTCTCCAGGTTGTCCTGCTGACGGCGATCGCCTTCGGGCTCGGCTGGTCGCCGCATGGCAGCCCGTTCGCGGTGCTGCTGCTCCTGGTGCTGGGCACCGCCGCGTTCTCCGGTCTCGGGCTGCTGATGGCGGGGACACTGAAGGCGGAGGCGACTCTGGCGGCGGCCAATCTGGTCTTCCTGCTGCTGCTCGTCGGCGGCGGGGTCGTCGTGCCGCTGGACAAGTTCCCGGACGCCGCCCAGTCGGTCCTGGGCCTGCTGCCCATCGCCGCCCTCTCGGACGGGCTCAGGGACGTCCTGCAGCTCGGCGGGGCGATGCCGTGGGGCGACCTGGGCATCCTCGCCGCGTGGTCGGTGCTCGCGCTGGGCGCGGCGGCGAGATTCTTCCGCTGGGAGTAGCGCGGCGGGGCGCCCGCGTGCCCCTCGTGAAAGCTTGCACAAGCCGCCGCCTACGATGGTGCGTGTGTCGAAGCTGAACCGAGCCGACGTCGCTCACGCCCTGCGGAACCCGCTCGCATTCGTCGCGGAGCGGTGGACGCCGTCCGCCAGGACCGTGCGCCTGGCGGTGATGTCCGCGGTCGTGACGACCGTGATCATCGTCGTGACCGGCGGCGCGGTGCGGCTGACCGGCTCCGGGCTCGGCTGCCCCACCTGGCCCAAGTGCACCGACGACAGCCTCACGGTGACCGGCGAGATGGGCCTGCACGGCATCATCGAGTTCGGCAACCGGATGATCACCTACGTCCTGTGTGCCGCCGTCGGCTGGGCGATCATCGCGGTCCGCTCGATGAAGCCCTGGCGGCGCAGCCTGACCCGGCTCGGCTGGGCGCAGTTCTGGGTGGTCATGGGCAACGCGGTGCTGGGCGGCGTCGTCGTCCTGGTGGGCCTGAACCCGTACACCGTCGCGGTGCACTTCCTGCTCTCGACCGCGCTGCTCACCGTCGCGGTGCTCACCTGGCAGCGGCTGCACGAGGGCGACGGCGCCCCGCGGCCGCTGGTCGGCAAGCCGGTGTCGCAGCTCGCCTGGATCCTCGTGACCGCCTCAAGCCTGCTGATCGCGGTCGGCACCGTGGTGACGGGCGCCGGGCGGCACGCGGGCGACTCGAGCGAGGTGCCGCGCATCCCGCTGGACTGGAAGATGCTCACCCAGCTTCACGCCGATCTGGCGTGGATCGTGGTGGCCCTGACGATCGCGCTCTGGTTCGTACTGAAGGCCGTCGACGCCCCGGCCGGGCCCCGGCACCGTACGCGTGACCTCGTCGTGGTGCTGCTGGCGCAGGGTGTGATCGGTTACGTCCAGTACTTCCTGGACGTCCCGGAGATCCTGGTGGGCCTGCACATGCTGGGCTCCTGCCTGGTGTGGATCGCGGTGGTGCGGGTGCTGCTGTCGCTGCGCGAGCGCCCCGCGGTCGATGCCGCGGTGCCCGCCCCGGCCTTCGCACCGGCGGCCGGGCAGCGGCCGGAG
>DATCWZ010000243.1:0-3329 GCA_036566065.1 Streptomyces sp.
CCGCCCGCCGGGCCGGAGGCTTCTAACTGGCCGGGCCGTCCACGTCCTCGATCGTGGCGTGTGACGGGCCGCGCAGTGCGCTCAGCTCGCGGGACACCGCTTCCGCGTCGCGCAGTACCCGTACGGCGTTGCGCCAGGTCAGCTTCGCCAGGTCCGTCTCCGACCAGCCGCGGCCGAGCAGCTCCGCGATCAGGTGCGGATAGCCCGAGACATCCTCCAGGCCGTGTGGCAGGAACGCCGTGCCGTCGTAGTCGCCGCCGATGCCGATGTGATCGATACCGGCGATCTCGCGCATGTGGTCGAGGTGGTCGGCGACCGTGGCCGGGGTGGCCAGCGGGCGCGGGTGGGCCGCCTCGAAGTCCGCGTGGATCCGCATCGCCGCCGGGGTGGTGTCCAGGTGGTGCAGGCCGTGCTCACGCATGTTCCGGTCGGCGGCGAGGGTCCACTCGACCGCCGCCGGGAGCACGAACTTCGGTACGAAGGTCGCCATGGCCACCCCGCCGTTGCCCGCGAGCATCCGCAGCACGTCGTCGGGGATGTTGCGCGGGTGGTCGCAGACCGCACGCGCCGAGGAGTGCGAGAAGATCACCGGCGCGACGCTGGTGGCGAGCGCGTCACGCATCGTGGTGGCCGCCACATGGGAGAGGTCGACCAGCATGCCGATGCGGTTCATCTCCCGTACGACCTCGCGGCCGAACTCCGAGAGCCCGCCCGTCCGGGGGGAGTCGGTCGCCGAGTCCGCCCAGTCGGTGTTGTCGTTGTGCGTCAGCGTCATGTAGCGGACGCCCAGGGTGTGCAGGGCGCGCAGGGTGCCCAGCGAGTTGTTGATGGAGTGGCCGCCCTCGGCGCCCATCAGGGAGGCGATACGGCCCTCGGCGCGGGCCTTCTCCATGTCGTCGGCCGTCAGGGCGCGCACCAGGTCTGCGGGGTGGCGGGCCAGCATCTCGGCGACCACGTCGATCTGTTCGAGCGTGGCGCTGACCGCGTCGTCACCGGCGAGGTCGCTGGGCACGAACACGGACCAGAACTGCGCGCCGACACCGCCGGCCCGCAGCCGCGGAATGTCGGTGTGCAGGGTGGCGGACTGGTCGGTGGAGATGTCGCGGGCCGCCAGGTCGTAGCCGACCTGCTCGCGCAGTGCCCAGGGCAGGTCGTTGTGGCCGTCGACGACGGGGTGCTCGGCGAGGAGGCGGCGGGCACGGTCGAGGTGAAGCGCGCCGGTCACCGGCTCAGTGCTCAGGGGTTCGCTGCTCATGGGTTGACTGGTCATCGGTTCCTACTTTCCGAAGCCGAAGGACTCGGCACCCTGGACCCTGGCGCGCAGCCGCTTGCCCTTTTCCGTCGCCTGGTGGTTCAGCTCCTGCTGGAAGTCCTTCATCCGGGCCAGCAGCTCGCTGTCGTGCGCGGCGAGAATACGGGCGGCGAGCAGCCCCGCGTTGCGCGCGCCGCCGACCGAGACGGTGGCGACGGGCACCCCCGCGGGCATCTGCACGATGGAGAGCAGGCTGTCCATGCCGTCCAGATACTTCAGCGGAACGGGGACACCGATGACGGGCAGCGGGGTGACGGCGGCCAGCATGCCCGGCAGATGGGCCGCGCCACCGGCGCCCGCGATGATGGTCCTGATGCCGCGTCCCGCCGCCTCCTCGCCGTACGCGATCATCTCGCGCGGCATGCGGTGGGCGGAGACGACGCCGACCTCGTACGCGATCTCGAACTCGTCCAGGGCCTTGGCGGCCGCTTCCATGACGGGCCAGTCGGAGTCCGAGCCCATGACGATGCCGACGGCGGGGGCGGCGCCGGACGCCGTGCCGGGTGAGGTCATTCGGTGATCGTTCCTCGCAGGTAGTCGGCCGCGTGCCGGGCGCGCTCGCGCACGTCCGCCAGGTCGTCGCCGTAGGTGTTGACGTGTCCGACCTTGCGGCCGGGCTTCACATCCTTGCCGTACATATGGATCTTGAGCTGCGGGTCGCGGGCCATGCAGTGCAGATACGCCGGGTACATGTCCGCGTAGTCGCCGCCCAGGACATTGCACATCACCGTCCACGGGGCGCGCGGGCGCGGATCGCCGAGCGGGAGGTCCAGGACGGCCCGCACATGGTTGGCGAACTGCGAGGTCATCGAACCGTCCTGGGTCCAGTGCCCCGAGTTGTGCGGGCGCATCGCCAGCTCGTTGACCAGGACGCGGCCGTCGCGGGTCTCGAACAGTTCGACCGCGAGATGGCCGATCACGCCGAGTTCGGCGGCTATCCGCAGGGCGAGCTGCTGGGCCTCGCCGGCCAGCTCGTCATCGAGACCGGGGGCCGGAGCGATGACCGTGTCGCACACCCCGTCGACCTGGATGGACTCGACGACCGGGTAGGCGACAGCCTGGCCGTGCGGCGAGCGGACGACATTGGCCGCGAGTTCCCGTACGAAATCGACCTTCTCCTCGGCCAGGACGGGAACACCCGCCCGGAACGGCTCGGCGGCGTCCTCCTCGGAGCGCACCACCCAGACGCCCTTGCCGTCGTAGCCGCCGCGGACCGTCTTGAGGACGACGGGGAAGCCGCCGGTCTCCCGCGCGAACGCCGCCGCGTCGGCCGGGTCCGTCACGATGCGGTGCCGGGGGCAGGGCACACCGATCTCCGTCAGCTTCGCGCGCATCACACCCTTGTCCTGGGCGTGCACCAGGGCATCGGGGCCGGGACGGATGGGAATGCCCTCCGCCTCCAGGGCCCGCAGATGCTCGGTCGGCACATGCTCGTGATCGAAAGTGATCACATCGCAGCCGCGTGCGAAGGCGCGCAGCGTGTCCAGGTCGTGGTAGTCGCCGACGACGACTTCCCCCACCACCTGAGCGGCCGAGTCCTGAGGAGTGTCACTGAGGAGCTTGAATCTGAGGCCGAGGGCGATGCCCGCCTCATGGGTCATCCGGGCGAGCTGACCGCCGCCCACCATACCGACTACCGGGAACGTCACTCCCTTAGAGTATCCGCCGCCCCGCGGCGGCCCCGGCCCACCTCTCCGGCTGCTCACAGGCGTCACACGGGAGGGCTGGTTAGCATGGCCGGGTTGACGCAACCGAACGGACGGGGCTGAGCGATCACCATGAGCGAACGGGGCGCACTACGGGCCCGGCTTGAGCTGCTGGCCCGCGAGGTCGCCAAGTTCGGCGCGGTCGGGGCCCTGGGCCTGCTGGTCAACATCGCGGTCTTCAACCTGCTGCGGCACACCACGGACCTCCAGGTGGTCCGGGCCAGTGTGCTGGCGACCTTCATCGCCATCCTCTTCAACTACGTCGGCTTCCGTTACTGGACCTACCGGGACCGCGACAAGAGCGGCCGGAC
>DATCWZ010000341.1:0-2733 GCA_036566065.1 Streptomyces sp.
CTGTACGCCGTCGAGACCGCCGCCGACGGTGTCACCGTCGAGCCGCTCGTCGCCCTCGACCTGACCCGGCCGCTCGCGAAGGTCACCTTCGCCGGGGCCACCGGGACCCGCCTCGCGGACGCCGCGAAGGGCCTTTCCGCCGTACGCCGCGGACTGCTCGCCGGAGCCGGACTGCTCGCCTCGGAGCAGCTCGGCGTCGCCGAGTGGTGCCTGACCGAGACCGTCGGATACACCAGGGAACGCCATCAGTTCAACCGGCCGGTCGGTTCGTTCCAGGCGCTCAAGCACCGGATGGCCCAGCTCTGGCTGGAGGTCGTCTCCGCCCGGGCGGCGGCCCGTAACGCGGCCGACGCACTGGCGACCGGCAGCCCGGACGCCGGGCTCGCGGTCGCCGTGGCACAGGCGTACTGCTCGAAGGTCGCGGTGCACGCCGCCGAGGAGTGCGTCCAGTTGCATGGCGGAATCGGCATGACCTGGGAGCACCCGGCGCATCTGTATCTGAAGCGGGCCAAGGCCGACTCGATCGCGTACGGCACGGCGGGACACCACCGCGAGGCCGTCGCCGAACTGGTGGAGCTTCCCGCGCCGTAAGGCAGCCGGAGAGGAAGCGGGGGCACGGAGCGGGTCGCGGGCCCCGCTTCCTCGTGCCGCGCCGTAAACGCCCGGCTTGTAACCGTCAGTCAACACCCGTTCGGCGGACACGCCAGTGCGCCGGATGGTCACTCCGCTGCGCCACACTGGCCGCCGAATGCCGCGAATTCCGGCGCGGCTGAGGAGGTTGGCGATGGCCATTTCGATCTCACTGGTGCTGCTCCTGCTGATTCTCGCAGTGCTCTTCCTGCGCAACGGCGGCCTCAAGCTCTCGCACGCGATCGTCTGCGCGCTGCTCGGCTTCTTCCTCGCGGGTACGAGCATGGCGCCGACCATTCACGAGGGGATCGCCGCCACCGCGGACGTCGTCAGCGGTCTGCGGCCCTGACCCCGGGCGCCCTTCCGGTGGGGGACAATCGCTCCATGTCCTTCCCGCCTCCCGGACGGCAATCGGGCCCCGCCCACCACGAGTACTGCAATACCGGCCTCTGCTGCCGCTGCCAGCAGCGGCCGTGGACGACGAAACAGCGCAGCGAACGGCTCTGCGGGCCCTGCGCGGCCTGCTGCCGTGAATGCGGCCGTGCCCCCGCCCCGCATGTGGACGGACTCGACGAAGGTCTGTGCGCGGAGTGCCGCGGCCTGTGCGGCCGCTGCGGGTCCCGGCTCCCGGCCACGGGACCGTGCCCGTGCCGCAAGTGGCGCGAACGGGCGGGCGCCGACCCGGTGGGGTACATCCTGCAGGCACTCCCGCAGCCGCTGATGCAGGCACTCGGCCACCGGCTGCCGCAGTCGGTCCACGAGGTGATCCACGAGGAGCTCGCCCGGCGCACCGCCGACCAGCTCCTGGACCGGCTCGAACGCCGGTGGAACATGCGCTGGGCGCACGCCCTCCAGGAGAAGGACGAGGACGGGCTGCGCCGCTGGAGCCCCCAGGAGATCGCCGAAGCGCTGCTGCGACCCGCCGGGTGCGCCGACCCCCAGTGCGAGGACGGCTATCTCGTCACGACCGATACGCCGTGCACACGCTGCCGACAGCCCGCGTACCGCTTCGTCACCTCGGTCGCCGACCGCACGGCGAGCGCGGATCACGCCAGGGCCGCCGCCGCCGACATCAGGAAGGCCATCCTGGAGAACCGGTCCCGCAGGAAGCGGATCTAGGGCCTCTCGTTTGGATCCAAACGAAAGCCCCCTAGGCGGACACCAGCCGCGAGCGGATCAGGAACCGGACCCCCTCGGGCGCCTCCAGGGAGAATCCGCTGCCGCGGCCCTGGACCACGTCGACGATCAGCCGGGTGTGCGCCCACACCTCGTACTGGCTCTTCGACATCCAGAAGTCGACCGGCTCGTCAACACCCTCGACAGCGAGCGAGGCCAGCAGTACATCGGAGTTCCCGGTACGGAACTCACCTGCCTGGTAACACATGGGGGAGCTGCCGTCGCAGCAGCCGCCCGACTGGTGGAACATCAGCGGGCCGTGGAGCTCACGCAGCCGCCGGAGCAGACCGGCGGCTTCTGCGGTGACTTCCACGGACGGGGTACGCAGGTCGTTCATCGACTCGGCCCTCCTGAGATGCGGGGGCCCCAGTCAACGCCCCCGGACGTTGCAGGAAGGTTGCGCGCCCACGCCGACGGGCCCGGCAGGACTCACACAGCCGAGCGGACCGAGTCCACGACCTCCTTGTCCAGGGCGGCACGCACCAGCGCGGCGGCGATCAACGCCGGATCCCGGTCGTCCGCAAGGCGCATCAGGCCGTCCGGAGTGCCGGGGAGACCGAGCCTCTCCGCCCCCTGAAGTGCCTTCTGATCGATGCAGGGCGCGATCTCGGGCCACACTGTCTGCACCTCGCGCACAAAGATGTCACTGCCCGTCGGCCCCATCCCGGGCACCCGGCGGAGACCGGCGCGCACCGCGTCGGCGTCACCGTCGGCCTCATGACGCAGCCGCCGCAGATCACCGCCGTAGACATCGAGCAGTATCAGGGCACCGTCGCCGAGCTGGGTGGAGGTCCGCTCGTCGTAGCGCCGGTAACCCCCTTCACCGAGCGCGTCGACACGCTGCTGCCATGTCGCGTCGGCCATCCGGCGCGGAGTGCGCATGCCGTGGGAGAACAGGGCGCGCGCCGCGGCCACGGCGACCGAGGC
>DATCWZ010000487.1:0-6629 GCA_036566065.1 Streptomyces sp.
TCGCGGGGACCGGGCCGTTCGCTGTTCCGGCGGTCAGACTCCGGCGTAGGAGTGCTTACCGGTGACGAAGATATTGACGCCGTAGTAGTTGAACAGGAAGCAGGCAAAGGCCAGCAGCGCCAGATAGGCAGCCTTGCGGCCCTTCCACCCGGCGGTCGCACGGGCATGGAGATAGGCGGCGTAGGCGATCCAGGTGATGAGGGACCAGGTCTCCTTGGGATCCCACTCCCAGTACTTGCCCCATGCCTTCTCCGCCCAGATGGCACCGGCCATGATGGTGAAGGTCCAGAGTGGGAAGACCACCGCGTTGATGCGGTAGGCCAGCTTGTCGAGAGTGCCGGCCGAGGGCAGGCGCTGCCATACGGAGGCAGGAGTCCCCAGCGGGCCGACCTTCTCATCCCCGGCGGCAACGCGCTTGTCGTAGGTGTCCTTGCCCAGATACATCGCGGTGGACACAAAGGCCGCAAAGAAGGCGCCCCCGCTTACGATCGCCGCCGACACATGGATGGCGAGCCAGTAGGAGTGAAGCGCGGGGACCAGTTGCTCGGAGTCCGTGTAGAGCACCGTGACCGCCAGCCCGAGGGTCAGCAGCGCGGAGAACACCACCGGCAGGCCCAGCCAGCGAACCTTCTTGCCGGCCACCAGCAGCACCAGATAGGCGCCGACGGCGGTCAGTGCGAAGGCGCAGGAGAACTCATACATATTGCCCCACGGCCAGCGCGTCACCGACAGGCCTCGGGTGAGCACCCCACCGGCATGCAGCATCACGGCAAGCACAGTGAGCGAGACCGCCACCCGGCCGAGCAGATCGGCCTGTTCGTCGGTCCCGGCAGCACCGGGACCGTCGACCTCGTCGCTGCCCCGGCCGCTGGTGACCACCACATCACCGGCGCCGACAAGGGCCGTACGGGTGAGCGTGGTGGTACCGCCGCCGGCGGCAGCCACCGTGACGGTGACCTTCTTGGCAGCGGGCCGGGCGACCGCAGCCGCCAGATCGGCGAGGGACTGCTGCTCGGCGGAGCGGCGGGCGACCGCACTTCGGCTGCCGAAGGCCCACTCGAAGCAGTGCGCGAGCATTGCGAGCAGGTACACGGCCATGGCCGAGTAGATCAAGTAGTTGGAGATGCTGGCCAGGTTCTCGTTGACCGCCGTGGCAAGGACCACCGTCAACCCCTCTTCTCGGTCTTCTCGGGCGTCTCGGTTCGGGGTGTCCCGGTTCGGGGCGTCTCCGCCAGGACCGGGGCGTCATCCTGCAGGGCGACTGCCAGGTCGGCGAGTTCATGGGCGATCCTGGCCGACTCGCTGCGGGCCAGGCCGGCCAGCTCGACCACAACCGTGCCGTGTGTGCCGGCAGTGGCCCGGACCCACACCCGGCGGCGCTGGATGAGCAGCGAGCCCATCAGGCCGAGCACCGCGAGCACCGAACTGCCGAGCGCCACATAGTTGCCGGGCCGGTGGGCGATGTTGAAACTGGCCCACTGCTGGTAACCGTCGAAGGTGACCGTGCCGTAGCCGCCGGGCAGCGTCCAGCCCTGCCCCGGCTTGAGAACAGCCTTGGCGATCTTGCCGTCCTGCTGGAGCTGCTTCATGTGCGACGTGTCCAGTTGGTACACATTCTGCGGCAGGCCGGAGTCGGTACCCAGATCACCCGCGTAGCCCGTGAGGATCAGCGCCGGGTTGACGGCTGCCGGGAACAGCGACTGCGGGCCCGTGGTGGCGCCCATCGTGGTCGGCGCCATCGGCAGGAAGTAGCCCGTGAAGCCGAGCTGGGTGCGCTTGCCGTCCTTGTCCCCGTAGTCGCCGACCTTGACAGCACCGGTGGAAGTGAGGTTGCCGTCCTGCGGCAGGAACGGCGTCGGACCGCGGAAGACCACCGCCCCCTTGGCATTCTTCACGGTGACGACCGGTGAATAGCCGTGGCCGATCAGATAGACATTGCTGCCTGCCACCTGGAGCGGCTCGTTGACCTTGATGGCGCCCGTGTGCAGCTTGGAGCTGTCGGTGCCCGTCCAGTAGCGGATATGGGCGGTGAAGTCTCGTGGAGTGCCCAACTGGTCGCCCTTGGGCTGGTACGTCGCGCTGAAGCTGTCCAGCTTGAAGCCGAAGGCGTCCAGGTCGTCCGCACCGTAGAAGGCCGCGCCCTGGAAATCGTCGTACTGGGTCATGGTGTTGGAGAAGCCTTGACCCTCCAGCACGAGCTTGCCGCCCTGCCCGCCGCTGACGCTGCCCCAGGCCATGGCGATCAGCAGCCCGAAGAGGGAGATGTGGAACAGCAGATTGCCGACCTCGCGGAGATAGCCCTTCTCGGAGGCGACCGCATCACCCACTGTATGGACCCGGAACCGGCGGCCGCGCAGCAGGCGCTCCGCCGCCGCGGTGACGTCCCCCGGACTCGCCTGCGTATGCCAGGTGGCATACACCGGCATCCTGGTCAGGTTGCGAGGGGCCGCCGGGGGCCGGCCGCGCAAGACCCCGATGAACTGCCAACTGCGCGGAATGATGCAGCCGGCCAGCGAGACGAACAGCAGGATGTAGATCGCGGAGAACCACACCGAGCTGTAGACGTCGAAGAACTGCAGCGCCTCGTACACCGGGGTGACCGTGGGGTGGGCGGCCTTGAAGGTCGCCACCTTCATCTCGTCGACGCTGTTCTGCGGGATCAGCGAGCCGGGGATGGCACCGAGTGACAGCATGAAGAGCAGGATCAGCGCGACCCGCATCGAGGTGAGCTGCCGCCAGAACCAGCGGGCCCAGCCGAGGACGCCCATGGCGGGCATCGAGGCGGCGGGCTCCTCGCTCGGGGCGGTGGAGAGCTGGGCTCCGGCCGCGCCGAGTTCGCGCTCGTCCGTGGTGTTCAGGTTGCTCATCGGACTCAGATCCCCACCGTGAAGCCGTCGGACCAGACCTGCATCTCCTGCATGAGTGTGTCCCAGGCACCGGTCAGCAGGAGAAGCCCGGTCACGATCATCATGCCGCCGCCGGTCCGCATGACCCATGCGTAGTGGCGCTTGACCCAGCCGAACGCGCCGAGCGCCCGGCGGAAGGCGAGGGCGGCCAGGACGAACGGGACACCGAGTCCGAGGCAGTACGCCACGGAAAGCACCGCCCCGCGTCCGGCAGTCGCCTGGTCGAAGGCGAGCAGGTTGACGGAGGAGAGCGTCGGGCCGAGGCACGGCGTCCAGCCGATCCCGAAGAGCGCCCCGAGGAGCGGGGCGCCCGCGAGTCCCGTGACCGGCCTCTTGTGGATACGGAACTCACGCTGCGTCATCCATGGCATCAGACCCATGAAGAAGATCCCCATAAGGATCATCAGCGCGCCCAGCACCTTGGAGAGCGTCCCGCTGTAGTCCTGCAGGGTCTGGCCGAAATAGCCGAAGAGCGCCCCGCCGGAGACGAACACGGCTGTGAAGCCGAGGACGAAGAGCGAGGCGCCCGCGACGGTCCTGCCCCGCTTGGCGTCGGCCAGATCGGTGCCGCTGACCCCGGTGACGTAACTGAGGTAGCCGGGCACGAGCGGCAGGACGCAGGGCGAGAAGAAGGAGACGAGTCCGCCGAGCAGGGCGATGGGCAGCGCCACGAGCAGCGCCCCGCTGAAGACGGTCTCGTTCATTCCGGCGGTCGCGGCCAGCTGGAGCACGGGATCACTTCTCCGCGATCAGCGGGTCGATCATGGTGCGCAGCTTCGTCTCGTCGATCGCGGCCAGAGTGCGGGCGGCGAGCTTGCCGTGCCGGTCGATGACGACGGTCGAGGGGATGGCCTTCGGGTTCAGCGTGCCCTTGGGGAAGCGCAGGATGAGCTTGCCCGTCGGGTCGAACAGGCTCGGGTAGGTGACGTCGAAGTCCTTCTCGAAGTGCAGCGCCGCGGCCTTCTGGGTGTCGCGGGTGTTGATCCCGACGAATCGGACGCCCTGGTCCTGGGTGTCCTTGGAGACCTTCGCGAAGTGTTTGGCCTCGGCACGGCAGGGGCCGCACCAGGAGCCCCAGACGTTCAGGACGACGACGTCGCCCTTGTAGTCGGCGATGTCCAGTTGTTCGCCGTCCAGGGTGATGCCGCTGATCTCCGGGGCGGCCGTGCGGTCGGCCTTGGGCACGGTGGAGATGCCGCTGCTGCCGGTGACGAAGTTCGTGTTGCCGCCGCCGCCCGCCTTGCCGCCGTCACCGCCGCACGCGGACAGGGTGAGGGCGCCTGCGACGGCCGTGGCGGCGAGCAGGGTGAAGCGGCGTCGGGACGCGCGGCCAAAGCTCATGTGAAAAGTTTCGCATGGCAGTATCCGTGATCTGCCGCACCCCCCTCCTTGCCCGTAAAGACCCTTGTCAAGCCTGTTTAAAGAAGGCGTTCCAGCCGCCCGCGGGTGACTGGCCCACCCCGAGCGTACGGAGCTTGGCGAGCACCGCCGGATCCTGGGCGTCGAGCCAGTCGGCGAACTGCCGGAATGAGACGAGGCGTACGTCGGGTTTACCGGCGATGGTTTTGATCACTTCCTCGACGGCATCCATATAGATACCGCCGTTCCATTCCTCGAAGTGGTTTCCGATATAGAACGGCGCGCGATTCGTCTCGTACGCGCGGTGGAAGCCCGCGAGGTAGGAGTTGGTGGCCTGGGTGCGCCAGGCCGGGTAGCGCGACGGCATGCCCTTGGTCGAGTTCTGCGACTGGTTGGCGAGGATGTTGTAGTCCATCGAGAGCACTTCGAAGCTGTGCCCGGGGAACGGCATGCCCTGCAGCGGGAGGTCCCAGATGCCCTGTCGCTTCTCGGGCCACATCTGGAGGCCGCCGGGCGAACTGGCGTCGTAACGCCAGCCCAGCTTCCGTGCCGTGGGCAGAAGATTGTCCTGGCCGAGCAGGCAGGGGGTCCGGCCGCCGACGAGTTCCTTGCGGTAGTCGAAAGGCAGCGGGTCGAGATTCTGCCAGCCGGTATTGGTCCGCCATTCGGTGACGAAGGAGATCGCCTGATCGATTTCACTCTGCCATTGTTCGGGTGTCCAGTTGGCGACCGTTCCCGAGCCGGCGCAGAAATGCCCGTTGAAGTGTGTGCCGATCTCGTGGCCGTCGAGCCATGCCTGCCGGACGTGCGTCAGCGTCTCCTGGACATGGTCGTCGGTGAGATACCCGATGTCGGAGGCGCCTCTGGGGTTGTTGGGCGGGCGGTACAGGGACTTCTTCGACTCGGGCAGCAGATACAGCCCGGAGAGGAAGAAGGTCATCGCCGCGCCGTGCTGCCTGGCGAGTTCGAGAAAGCGCGGGAAAAGGCCGTTGCCGACCTCGCCCGCCCCGTCCCAGGAAAAGATCACGAACTGCGGCGGCGTCTGGCCGGGTTCGAGGGGGACGGGGGCGGCGGGTTGGTTGGGCTGCTTTCCGGTGTCGGCGGTGGAACCGTCACCGATCAGCCTGATGTCCTTCTTCGCGGTCCCGTCGTTCGCGGCGCCGGCCTTGCCGCTCTTGGCAGCGCCTGGGCTCTTTCCGGAACCGGGGCGGTGGCCCGGTGAGCCGAAGGCGCCGCAGCCGGCGGTTCCCATTGCGGCTGCGGCTCCGAGCCCGGCTCCGAGCAGGCCCCTTCGATTGATCTCGCGCATGCCGTCCCCATCTGCGGTCGTATTACATCAAGCCCATACAAACTGGCGAAGGCTTAGATGCGGGGAGCAACACAGCGGTTCCTCTGATTATCACATTTCTTGTCACGCGAACAGACCCTCACAGAGTCTGCACAGTGAACGGCCGTTCGAGACGAATGGTCGGGCTATGCCCCGAAAGCCTTCGACTTGCTGTCCTTGACCGGCTTCGCCCCCGACAGCAGATGCGGCGGCACCAGATCCCTGGCCGGTTCCGTGTACCCGACGGAGACGATCTTGTTGCCCTGGTACGTGAACGTGGTCAGCGAGGCCAGCGTGCACTGCCGCTTGCGCGGGTCGTGCCACAGCCGCCTGCGTTCCACGAAGCTGCGCACGATCCAGATCGGCAACTGGTGACTGACGCAGACCGCCTCGTGCCCGCGGGCCGCGTCACGCGCCGTGTCCAGGGCGCCCATCATCCGTACGACCTGCTCGATGTACGGCTCACCCCAGGACGGCTTGAACGGATTGGTGAGGTGCTTCCAGTTGTCCGGATTGCGCAGCGCACCGTCGCCGACCCCGAACGTCTTGCCCTCGAAGACATTGGCCGCCTCGATGAGCCGCTCGTCCGTGGCCACGTCCAGGCCGTGCGACTTGCCGATGGGCGCGGCCGTCTCCTGAGCGCGCTCCAGCGGCGATGCGACGACATACGTGATGTCGCGGGGCTCCAGATACTCGGCGACCCGATCGGCCATCCGGCGGCCGAGTTCGGACAGGCTGTAGCCGGGGCGCCGCCCGTACAGCACGCCCTCCGGGTTGTGCACCTCGCCGTGCCGCATCAGATGGACGACGGTGATGTCCTTGCGGCCGGCGGCGGTCTCGTGGTGGTTCTCGCTCATGCGGTGGCCTCCGATGCGGCACGTGCGGCGGCGGGCAGGGCGGCCGCGATCCGTTCGAGAGCCTGCGCGTCATGGGCGGTGGACACGAACCAGCACTCGAAGGCGGACGGCGGCAGATAGACGCCCTGCTCCAGCATCGAGTGGAAGAACGCGGTGAAGCGGAAAGCTTCCTGCTTCTTC
>DATCWZ010000338.1:0-2513 GCA_036566065.1 Streptomyces sp.
CTGCCGTTGGCCGCGACATCAGCGAGGCCGACGAAGGCCAGCGCGGGCAGCGCGGTCAGCAGGACGGTCCGGCCGCCCTCCGCGGGAAGGGCCCGCCCGCCGCGGCGTACCGAGGCGTACAGCGCCGCGCCGCCGACCGCGACATTGGTGAGGCGCTGGACGAACAGGGCCAGGAAGAGCCCGGTCAGGGTGGTGGCCGCCTCGGCGATGAGCGCCATCACCGTACCGAAACCGAACGCCGCCATCAGCGTCAGCAGGACCGCCCGGCGCTGGACGGGAGCGCCGCGGAACTGCGGTCCGCCCGCGAGCACGATCCCCGCCACGGCCACCGCGATCCCGGCCACCTGCAGCAGCGCCGGGCGCTCACCGATCGCCAGCCCGACACCGACCGGCACCGCGACGCCCAGCGAGCCGAGCGGCGAGACGACCCCCATCGGGCCGAGCGCCAGCGCCTTGTAGAAGCTGAGCATCGCCACGGGGCCGACCGCCCCGGCCGCCAGGGCGAACCAGAGCCGGCCGCCCGCCTCGCTCCAGGCGCCGGTGGCCACGACGACGACGCCCAGCACGAGGGCGGCGATGCACTGCGAGACGACCACCACGGTCAGCGCCGGGGTACGACGGGTGAGCAGGCCGCCGCCGAAGTCGGCCAGCCCCCACAGGAGGCTGGTGGCCAGGGCGAACAGTGCTGTCATCGCGTTGCCTCGCAGTACAGTGCGGTGGACGGTGGGTACACCACACCGTAGTGCATCATTTTTGACCTCGTCATCCAAAATATTGGACGGAATGTGTCTGACCTCGATCAGCTCACCCAGTCGCTCGCGCGGAACGTCAAGCGCTGCCGGAGTGAACGCGGCTTTACCCTGGACGCCCTCGCGGCCCGCTCGGGAGTGAGCCGCGGCATGATCATCCAGATCGAGCAGGCGCGTACCAATCCCAGCGTCGGCACCACCGTCAAGCTCGCCGACGCGCTCGGGGTCAGTATCACCACCCTGCTCGACTACGAGCAGGGCTCACCGGTGCGTCTGGTGCCCGAGAGCCAGGCGGTACGCATGTGGTCCACGGAGGCAGGCAGTTCGACCACCCTGCTGGTGGGTACGGACGCCAGGGGACCCCTGGAGCTGTGGTCGTGGCGCCTGATGCCGGGCGAAGCCAGCAGCTCCGACCCGCATCCGGAAGGCACCGTGGAGCTCCTCCACGTGACCGAGGGCGAGCTCACCCTCGTGGTGGACGGCGAGGCGTACACGGTGCCCGCCGGGACGTCCGCCACCTTCGAGGCGCACGTGCCCCACCATTACCGTAACGAGGCGCCCGGACCCGCCGAGTTCACCATGGCGGTCTCCGTACCCCCGGCCCGCTGAGGGGGTACCGCCCCGCATACCGCCCCGCCTGCGGGCTGTTACCGTGACGCGTATGCGCGCACCCATCGGCACCTTCGCGGATGCCTTCCCCGCGGCGGACCGGTCGGACCTGCTCGTCGCACCCGTGGCACACGCCGTGACGGCGGGCTGGGGAGGCCTGGCCGCCGAACAGATCGTCTTCGTCGACACGGACCCGGCGATCGCCGACACGGCCGTCTTCGTGGAGCACTACGGGCCCGAACTCCTGGACCTGTCCGCCAACTGCGTGGTCGTGGCGGGCAAGCGGGCCGGCGAGGTGACCCTGGCGGCCTGCCTCGTGCTCTCTCGTACCCGCGTCGACGTGAACGGCGCCGTACGAAAACACCTCGGCGTCCGCAAGGCGTCGTTCGCCCCGATGGACGTCGCGGTGGGCGAGAGCGGCATGGAGTACGGCGGCATCACCCCGATCGGACCCCCCGCCGCCTGGCCGCTGTTGATCGACCGTGCCGTGGTCGACGAGGACTGGGTCCTGGTCGGCAGCGGCGCCCGCAGGGGCAAGCTGATCGTCCCCGGCAAGTCCCTGGCCGCCCTGCCCGGCGCGGCCTTGGTTGAGGGCCTGGGCGTCTGATCCGGCCGCCCCCGGGCAGCTCAGGTGGCACCCCCATGCGAGATTCCCCTCCGGGGCCAGACCGGTCATGGCCCGGCCGAAGTGCAGAGACTCGTCGGCGGGAGCGGCAGGGGGCCAGTCCGGATCTCAGCCATGTTCAGGGCCGGACCACCCGGTGGTTCTTGAGCCAGCCGACTGCGAAGTCCACGGCCGGTGCGAGGTACAGCAGGCGGCTGTCCGCTGTGCCCAGCCGGCCGTGAAGCACGGCTACGTCGCCGGGCCCGTTGGTGTGTTCGAAGTCGTGGCCCAGCGTCGCGAAGTCGCTGTCGTCCAGGTCGATGTCCTCGTACTCCCACCACCGGCGCCCGCCGGCCGCCGTCACCACGCAGCGGTAGCGGCGGCGGGGCGGGTCGGGGACCCGGTACTCGCCGAGGTGGAAGGCACTGCATGTGGCGTATCCCGTGCCCAGCAGCAGGATCCGCGCGTCGGCTGCGTACAGCGCGCCCAGCGGGGAGTCCTCGCCCAGGTGGCAGTCGGGGCGGTGGTGTGCCGTCAGCGCGCTGGCGCCG
>DATCWZ010000382.1:0-6980 GCA_036566065.1 Streptomyces sp.
CTCGGCCTCCAGCGCCGCGGCACCCGCGTCGAATCGGCTGATCTCCAGCAGGTCGGACAGCAGCGACTCGAAGCGGTCGAGCTGGTCCCCGAGGAGTTCCGCCGAACGCGCGGTCACCGGATCGAAGTCCGCGCGCGCCTCGTGGATGACATCGGCGGCCATCCGCACGGTCGTCAGCGGGGTCCGCAGCTCATGGGAGACGTCCGAGACGAAGCGCCGCTGCATCCGGGACAGCTCCTCGAGCTGCTGGATCTTGAGCTGCAGGCTCTGCGCCATCTTGTTGAATGCCTCGCCGAGCCGGGCGATGTCGTCCTCACCGGTGACCTTCATCCGCTCCTGGAGCCGGCCCGCGGAAAGCCGCTCGGCGATCCCGGCCGCCATCCGGACCGGCGTGACGACCTGGCGCACCACGAACCAGGAGATGGCGCCGAGCAGCACGACGACGAACAGCCCGGCCGTGGCGAGGGTCGTCTTGACGAGCGTCAGGGACTTCTCCTCCTGCGTGAGCGGGAAAAGGTAGTACAGCTCGTACGGCTGGTGGTCTATGTCGTAGAGCCGCTTGCCGACGACGAGGCCGGGCTGCGGCTCCTTGTCGTACGAATACCGGATCTCGGAGTACGTCTGGAACGCCCCCGGGCCCTTGTCCACGGCCTCGCGCAGCCTCTGGGGCACGCTGGAGGCCTCCACGCTGCCCGAGCCGCGCGGGGCGCGGCTGGTCGCGCCGGGCTCGACGAAGTCGGCGCTGAGCGCCACCACGTTGAAGGCGTTCTTGCCGCCGCTGGCGAGCTGGTCGACCAGCTCGGTACGCCAGGACGTGTTGGCCGTCATGCCGTCCGTACCGTCATCGCCCTGGCCTCCCGGGGTGATCGGCGCGTTGGCGTTGGCCTGGGCCGCCGCGAACCCGCCGGCGGCCTGGGTCTGGGCGGCCTTGGCCTTCGCGTCGAGCAGGCCGTTGCGGACCTGCCCGATGACGACGAAGCCGAGCAGCAGCACCACGCCCATCGACATCAGCAGCGTGCCTGCGACGACACGGAGCTGAAGGTTGCGCCGCCACAGCCGCACCGCGGGCAGCAGCGGACGCCGCACCCAGCGCAGCAGGAGACGGAGCACGGGGACGCCGGTTGCCCGGCTGCGGAACAACCGGACGCCCCGCGCGGACGGCTCCGGCCGGAACTGTGTCCCTGCAGGCCTGGCAGGCCCGGCAGCCCGCTCCGTACGGACTCCCGGGCCCCCGGGCTTCGGAGCAGTACTGCCCAGGGTCATATCAGCTCGGTCCCGCCTTGTAACCGACTCCTCGGACGGTCACCACGATCTCCGGCCGCTCCGGGTCCTTCTCGACCTTGGAGCGGAGCCGCTGGACATGCACATTCACCAGACGGGTGTCGGCGGCGTGCCGGTAGCCCCATACCTGCTCCAGCAGGACCTCACGGGTGAAGACCTGCCACGGCTTACGGGCGAGCGCGACCAGCAGGTCGAACTCCAGCGGGGTCAGGGCGATGGACTGCCCCTCCCGCTTCACCGAGTGGCCTGCCACATCGATGACCAGATCGCCGATCGTGAGCTGCTCCGGTGCGGGCTCTTCCGACCTGCGCAGACGTGCCCTGATCCGGGCGACCAACTCCTTCGGTTTGAACGGCTTGACGATGTAGTCGTCGGCCCCCGACTCCAGGCCCACCACCACATCCACGGTGTCGCTCTTGGCGGTGAGCATGACGATCGGCACACCCGACTCGGCCCTGATCAGCCGGCAGACCTCGATGCCGTCCCTTCCGGGCAGCATGAGGTCCAGCAGCACCAGGTCCGGCTTGGCCTCACGAAATGCGGCCAGTGCCTTGTCACCGTCCGCTACGAACGACGGCTCGAAACCTTCTCCACGCAGCACAATCCCGAGCATCTCGGCCAGTGCGGTGTCGTCGTCGACGACAAGGACGCGTCCCTTCATAAACGACATCATCCCATTAGCTAATCGTTACCTGCGATGACCTGGCGCTCAGCTCCGCCAGTCCGGCCCCGGTGACCGGGGAAATGACACCCTCCTCCGTGACGATCGCCGTGACCAGTTCCGGCGGCGTGATGTCGAATGCGGGGTTGTACACCGGGGCTCCTACGGGTGCCACGGCCCGTCCGGACCCGTCAGCGCTGTCCGAACCGGTCCCCGAAATTGTGATCTCCGTCACTTCACGGCCGGAACGCTGCTCGACGACGATCGATGTGCCGTCCGCGGCCTCCAGATCGATGGTCGTGGTCGGCGCCACGACGATGAACGGCACATGGTGGTATTTCGCGAGCACCGCCAACGGATAACTCCCCACCTTGTTGGCCACCGAGCCGTCCGCGGCAATGCGGTCCGCCCCGATGATTACGGCATCCACCTCCCCCGCGGCAAACAGCGAACCCGCCGCGCTGTCCGTGAGCACGCTGTAGACCATCCCACTGCGCGCCGCCTCGTACGCCGTCAGCCGGACGCCCTGAAGCAGCGGACGCGTCTCGTCCACCCACAGCCGGCGCAGCCGGCCCGCCCGGTGCGCCAGAAGAGCGACCGCGAAGGCCGTTCCCTCACCTCCGGAAACGAGCGCCCCGGTATTGCAGTGGGTGAGCAGCCGATGACCGCCACCCGGCAGCAGCTCCTTCAGGAGAGCCAGCCCGTGACGTGCCATGAGCGCGCTGGCCAGGGCGTCCTCCCGGTGAAGCGCCCGCGCCTCCGCGAGCGCGACCCCGGCCGCCTCCTCTCGGCCGGCCCCCCGGTCCACGGCCGCACCGTACGCCCGCGCCACCCGCCTCACCCCGTACCCGAGGTTCACCGCGGTTGGCCGCGCCTGCTCCAGCAGCTCCGCGGCCTTCGTGACGTCCTCGCCCCGGGCAGCGGCGAGCGCCACCCCGTACCCACCGGCGATACCCAGCAGCGGCGCCCCGCGGACAGCCAGAACCCTGATCGCCCGCACCAGCGCGGGCATATCGGCGCACACCAGTTCGGCCTCCTCGGCGGGCAGCCGCGTCTGGTCGAGCAGCACCAGGGCGGGACCTTCCGGAAGCTCGTCCCAGCGGAGTACGGAGAGCGCGGGCGGCTCGGTGCCCACCGTCGATTGCGCATCCTGATCAGCCATCCGCCCAGTCTGCCCGGTGAACGGCTCGGATACGAAGGCGAGGCGGAGACGGAGCGCCCCGCCCACGCCCGAGCGGCGCGTGGCACGATGGCTGCCAACCTGCCGCCCCGACGAGCGGACAGGACCGTGAAGGAGCGAGAATGAACGACACTCCGGGCTGGGCCTCGCCCGGATCCGCCTCCCCCGACGGCCAGGAGGCCGGCATTCCCCGGCCTTCGCAGCCTGTGAACGGAAACGGCCCCGCAGGCGGTCAGTGGTCTCCCGCCCAGCCGCCCCCAGGGCAGTGGTCCGCACCCGGCACACCGGGCACCAACCCTGCCGGGCCTGTGCCCGCTCCCGGGTGGGGCGGCACGCCGCAGGGTTCCGGATGGGGCCGCGCGCCCATGGCGGCCAAACCGGGTGTCATTCCGCTCCGACCGCTGGGGACCGCCGAGATCCTCGACGGCGCGGTGTCCACGATGCGCCGCTACTGGCGCCCGGTGCTGGGCATCAGCCTTACGGTCTCCGTGATCACCCAGATCGGGGTGATCCTCATGCAGCGCTACGTCCTGCCGCAGCCGAAGGCGATCGACCCGACCGCCTCCCCCACCGAAGCCCTGCGCGAGACGGCCGAATCGGCACAGTCCACGCTGATTGCCGCCGCACCGGCATCCCTCATCGCCATGATCGCCACGCTGTTCACCACAGCGGTGCTCACCGTGGTGGTCAGCCGCTCCGTGGTGGGCCGCGGTGTGACGCTCTCCGACGCCTGGACCGAGGCCCGCCCCCGGATACTCCCGCTGCTCGGACTGACCCTGCTGCTCAGCGCGATGAGCGTCGCAATCATGGCGGTTGGACTGCTGCCCGGCCTGCTTCTGGGCGGCCTCGGCGGCGCGGCGCTGGCCTTCATCGGCTTCGCCGCCGCCTGTGCCGTCATTCTCTGGCTGCTGATCCGCTTCACCCTGGCCACACCCGCGCTGATGCTGGAGCGGCAGTCGATCCTGGTATCGCTGCGCCGGTCCGCGAAGCTGGTACGAGGCGCCTGGTGGCGCACCTTCGGCGTCCTGGCACTCACCTACCTGCTGGTCTTCATCGTGACGTTGATCATCAGCCTCCCGTTCGCCGCCGCCGCCGTCGCCGCGGACAGCGACGGCATGAGCGAGTTCCTCCTCAGTGGCTCCACCGACTTCGGCTGGCCCTTCCTCATCATCACGGGCATCGGGCAAGTGATCATCAGCACGCTCACCTACCCCTTCATCGCGGGAGTGACAGCCCTGCTCTACGTCGATCAGCGCATCCGCCGCGAGGCACTCGACCTCGACCTCGCCCGGGCAGCGGGCCTGCCCGGCTACGACACCGCATCGACGAGTTGATGCCGTGACAGCGGTGGGGGGAACCACAACGGCACACAGACTCATCCAGGCAGGCGACGACATACCCGTGGACATCCCACGCGTCCCCGCCCGTGAGGCGGCACGGGACGAACTGTCCGGACCGATGTACCACGAGAACGATCCGAACCTGCTGGAACGCGGCTTCGACCGCTTCTGGGACTGGGTCAGCGGCCTCTTCGACGGCGTTTCCGGCACGGCACCGGGCGGGCCGCTCGGCATCGTCGTGCTGATACTCATCGTCCTCGGCCTGGGGGCGGCCCTGTGGTGGCGGCTCGGCACCCCCCAGCGGACCACCCGTTCCGCGGATGCTCTCTTCACGACCAGGACCCGCAGCGCGGCCGAGTACCGCACCGCGGCGGAAGCACACGCGGACGCCCACCGCTGGACCGAAGCCGTCCAGGAACGCATGCGCGCCGTCGTCCGCTCCCTGGAGGAACGCGCGGTACTCGACCCGCGTCCTGGCCGCACCGCCGACGAGGCCGCCGCCGAAGCCGGCCGCCCCTTGCCCGGACATGCCGCCCGGCTCCGCGCCGCAGCCCGCTCCTTCGACGACGTCACATACGGCGGCCGCACCGCGGACCAGCAGGCATACCTGGCCCTGCGCGCCCTCGACCTCGATCTACAGGGCGCCAAGCCCCTGCTGGCCGGCGCGGTCCGAGGAGCCGCCGGATGACCACGACCACCACTGATTCCACGACAGCCGCCTACGCGACAGCCGCCTCCACGACCTCGGCGTCCCGCACCCCCCGCCAGGTCTGGAACCGGGCGCGCGGCCTGCTGCTCGCCCTCCTTCTCCTCGTCGTCGCCGGGATCACGCTCGCCGCTCTCCAGTCCGGCGATCATCACGGCAGCCTCGACCCCCGCTCGGCCGACCCGCACGGCAGCCGGGCCACCGCCGAACTCCTCAAGGACCGCGGTGTCTCCGTCCGTGTCGTCACCACGCTCGCGGAAGCCACCGCGGCGGCAGGGCCCGACACCACGCTCCTTGTCGCCGCACCCGGCCTGCTGACCGCGTACCAGCACGGGGAGCTGCGGGCGATGACAGCGGTCTCCGAAGGACGCACCGTGCTCGTCGCGGCCGACGCACCATCCGCGTACGGACTGACCGTCGGCGTACGTGTGGAGCCCCCGGGCCCGGTAACCTCGCTCGCACCACGCTGCGATCTCGCCGCGGCCCGCAGAGCCGGCACCGCGGACATGGGCGGCTTCCGCTACACGACGGACGCCGCCGCCGACGGCGCCACCGCCTGCTACCCGGCCAAGGGCGGCGCCACCCTGCTCATCGTCCCGGAGAACCCGGGCGGTGACACCGTGCTGCTCGGTTCCCCCGATCTGCTGTACAACGAGCGCCTCGACCAGCGGGGCAACGCCTCGCTCGCCCTGCAACTTCTCGGCTCGCGTCGTCATCTCGTCTGGTACCTCCCCTCGCTCGACGATCCCTCCGCCTCGATAGCCGACACAGGCAATGGAAGCGGAGCCACAAACGACGACAGTGCGAACGGCGCGAAGGGGGAAAGCGGCGAGAGCGGCTTCCTCGAACTCATCCCGTCCGGCTGGCTCTGGGGCACACTCCAGCTCGCGTTCGCCGCCGTACTCACTGCCATCTGGCGGGCACGCCGCCTCGGCCCCCTGGTGATGGAACGGCTGCCCGTGGCCATCCGGGCCTCCGAGTCCACCGAGGGCCGTGCCCGCCTGTACCGCAGGGCCAACGCCCGCGACCGTGCCGCCGCGTCACTCCGGTCCGCCACACGCATACGCATCGCTCCCCTCCTCGGGGTGTCTCCCCGCGAGGCGCATTCCCCCGACACCCTCCTCCCCGCTGTCGCCGCCCGCCTCACCACCCCGGACGGCGATCTCCATACGCTGCTTTTCGGTCCGGCTCCCGGCGATGACGCCGCCCTTGTCCTCCTGACCGACCAACTCGACGCCCTCGAAAGAGAGGTACGCACTTCATGAGCGCCCCGACCCCGGAGACCTCCGAGCCCGCGGCGACCGCGGACTCCCCGGCGGCCCCGCCCTTCTCCGACAGCGCCCGCGCTTCCCTGGAGGCTCTGCGTTCCGAGATCGCGAAGGCCGTTGTCGGACAGGACCCGGCCGTCACCGGGCTCGTCGTCGCACTGCTGTGCCGGGGGCATGTCCTGCTCGAAGGCGTACCCGGCGTGGCCAAGACCCTTCTGGTCCGCGCCCTCGCCGCCTCTCTCGACCTCGACACCAAGCGCGTCCAGTTCACCCCTGACCTGATGCCGAGCGACGTCACGGGCTCTCTCGTCTATGACGCCCGTACAGCCGAGTTCTCCTTCCAGCCCGGCCCGGTGTTCACCAACCTCCTGCTCGCCGACGAGATCAACCGCACCCCTCCCAAGACCCAGTCCTCCCTCCTGGAGGCCATGGAGGAGCGCCAGGTCACCGTCGACGGCGTTCCCCGCCCGCTGCCCGACCCCTTCCTGGTCGCCGCCACCCAGAACCCCGTCGAATACGAGGGCACCTACCCCCTCCCCGAGGC
>DATCWZ010000443.1:0-2399 GCA_036566065.1 Streptomyces sp.
CCGTACGACCTCCACCGCCGCGCCGTTGCCCGGCGCGATACCGCGGGCACTGGGGATCGTCAGGTCCGTATTGGAGGCGTACCACGGAATCCCGCGGCCGATCGCGTACGCCGCCTCCGCGAACCTCCCCCACGCCAGATCCGGCCCGCCGTACCCCTGCGCCACCGCGGCGGGGTCGTCCTCGGCCGACTCCACCGGCACCAGTCCCCGCTCCCGCAGGGCGACCCGCAGCCCCTCGCCGCCGATCACCAGCACCCTGGCCCCCGGCGGGAGCTGACCGGCCATCAGCCCGGCCACCGCCTGCGCCGACGTGATCACATCGGCCGGCCCTGCGGGCACTCCCAGTTCGGTCAGGTGCCGGGCCACCGCGTCCGGGGTCCGCAGCGCGTTGTTCGTCACATACGCCAGCCGCATCCCGCCGTCCCGAGCGGTGACCAGTGACTCGACGGCGTACGTGACCGCGTGGCCCCCGGCGTACACCACCCCGTCGAGATCGAGCAGGGCGGTGTCGTACGCCTCGTTCAGCGGGGTGCTGCTCGCGAGCGGCCGGGACCTGTACTGCTGGCTCATTTACCTGCGCTCCTCGTTCCAAGTCTCCGCCCCGATCATCGCGCATGGCGGAGTCGCACATACGATGCACGAATGAAAACACCAGGGCCCGACGGCCAGGGGCTGCGGCTGATCCCCTTCCGCGGACTGCGTTACGTCCCGGAGCGGGTCGGCAGTCTCGCGGCGGTGACCTCACCTCCGTACGACGTCGTCGTCAGGCCGGACGGCCTGCTGCACCTGGAGTCCGCCGATCCGCACAACATCGTCCGGCTGATCCTCCCGCAGGGCGGGACAGCCCGGGACCGCCATCAGCAGGCCGCCCAGACGCTGGACCGCTGGCTCACCGACGGTGTGCTGGCCCCGGACCCCGAGCCGGTGCTCTACGTCTACGAGCAGCGCAACGAGGAGATCCTGCAGCGCGGGGTCATCGGCGCCCTGGCGCTGTCGCCGCCCGCCGACGGCATCGTCCTCCCGCACGAGGACGTGATGGCCGCTGTCGTCGAGGAGCGCGCGAACCTGATGCGCAGCACGGCGGCCCATCTCGAACCGCTGCTGCTCACCTATGTCAGCGACGGCCGGCGGACCGGTACGACCGCCGTGATCGAACGCACCGTGACCGGGACCCCGTTGCTGGCGACGACGACCGAGGGCGGATTCCGCCACCGGCTGTGGGCGGTGACCGATCCGGCCGAACGCGCGGAGATCCAGGCGGATCTCTCCCGCCATCAGGCGATGATCGCCGACGGCCATCACCGCTGGGCCACCTATCTGCGGCTCCAGCGGGAGCAGACCGCGCCGGGCCCCTGGGACTTCGGGCTCGTCCTGCTGGTGGACACGGCCCGCTACCCGCTCCGGGTCCGGGCCATCCACCGGCTGCTGCACAACCTTCCCGTCCCCGAGGCGCTGGCCCCGCTCGACGGGTGCTTCCGCATCCGGGACGTCGCCGGTCCGCTCCCCCGCGCGCTGGAGGCGCTCGCCGAGGCGGCGGGGCAGGGCAACGCGTTCCTGCTCGCGGGCGACGGGGGCTTCCATCTCGTGGACCGCCCGGACGAGGACCTGCTGGCCCGTACGGTGCGGGAGGACCGTCCGCCCGCGTGGCGGCACCTCGATGCGACCGTCCTGCACTCGACGCTGCTGGACGATGTGTGGCAGATCCCCGACACCCCGGAACACATCACGTACATCCATGACGCGGCGGCAGCGGTGGAGCAGGCCGAGCGTCGTAACGCCACGGTGGTCCTGATGCATCCGGTACGCGAGGAGGTCGTCCGGGACCTGGCCAGACAGGGCGTCACCATGCCGCGCAAGTCGACATCGTTCGGCCCGAAGCCGGCCACGGGTGTGGTGCTGCGCAGTCTCGGCATCGACTGAGCGGCGGGCGCGTACGGCGGAGGGCGGCACCCGCGGAAACGGATGCCGCCCTCCGCAGCGTTGCTTACGCCTTCGTGGGACCGTCGGCTTCGTCTTCGCTGTCCGTGTCGTCCTCGTCGTCGCTCAGGGCGTCGACAAACTCCACGCCGTCGAGCTCGGCCAGCCGGTCCGACGCGTCGGTCGCGCCGTCCTTGTCGGCCTCCAGCGCCCTGCCGAACCACTCACGGGCCTCGTCCTCACGCCCCGCTTCGAGCAGCGCGTCCGCGTACGCGTACCGCAGTCGTGGTGTCCACGAGTGGACGGAGTGAGAGGCGAGTTCGGGGCCCTGCAGGGTGACGATGGCGGCGTCGATCTGCCCCATGTCCCTGCGGGCTCCGGCGGCGACCAGGCGCATCTCGACCTGGCCGGCCTTGTCGAGCTTCCGGACCTCGGGCCCACCGGCCATGTCCAGCGCCCGCTCGGGCCTGCCGAGCCCGCGC
>DATCWZ010000515.1:0-9147 GCA_036566065.1 Streptomyces sp.
GTCCGGCATCCGGCGGGCCAGCCGGGTCCAGTCCTCGTCCGTCATGGTCCCGGAGCGCATATGGTGCAGCGCCACGCGGGCCTCGGCCGAGAGCAGGCGCATCGCGATCTCGTTGCGCCCCATTTCGAGCGAGAAGATCACGCTCGGCAGATTGCTCTTGATCGAACAGGTACGGGCGAAGTCCAGGGCCAGTGTGGACTTGCCCATGGCCGGACGTGCCGCGATGACGATCATCTGCCCGGGATGCAGGCCGTTCGTGAGGGCGTCCAGGTCCGTGAAGCCGGTCGGCACACCCGTCATCTCGCCGCTGCGGGAGCCGATCGCCTCGATCTCGTCGAGCGCGCCCTCCATGATGTCGCCGAGCGGCAGGTAGTCCTCACTGGTCCGCTGCTCGGTGACGGCGTAGATCTCCGCCTGGGCGGAGTTGACGATCTCGTCGACGTCCCCGTCGGCCGCGTATCCCATCTGCGTGATCTTGGTGCCCGCCTCGACGAGGCGCCGGAGTACGGCCCGCTCGCGGACGATCTCGGCGTAGTACGAGGCGTTGGCGGCGGTCGGCACCAACTGGACCAGGGTGTGCAGGTAGGGGGCTCCGCCGACCTTGGTGATCTCACCGCGCCGGACCAGCTCGGCGGCGACAGTGATCGGGTCGGCCGGCTCGCCCTTGGCATAGAGGTCGAGGATGGCCGAGTAGACGGTTTCATGAGCCGGGCGGTAGAAGTCGTGGCCCTTGATGATCTCCACGACATCCGCGATGGCGTCCTTCGACAGCAGCATGCCGCCGAGTACGGACTGCTCCGCGTCGATGTCCTGCGGCGGCACCCGCTCGAACCCGGACGAGCCCCCGCCCCCGCCCCAGCCGCCGTCCCGGCCCCGGTCGTGCTGCTCGTCCCGACGCCCCATGCCCTCTCCGCGACGCTGACGGGTAACAGGCAGACGGTCACTGGGACCGACATCGGCCCAGGGGTCGTCCAAAGGCTCGGGAATGCTCAACCCGGGCCACCTCCTCCCGTCCGCTTCGCGGACCTAGCCGTGCCACTCCTTCTTACGGCACAGCACCGACAAACAAGACACCCGACTCCGGTTCCGACGCGTCGAGTTCTGCGGGTGCCGTGGGCGGAACGGAGTGCGGGCGCCGGACCACGGTAGGCCGGTCCGCACCGTCAGCCAATCTGGTTATCCACAGGGCATGTGGACGACGGACCAGATGCTGTGGAGAACCCCGTCGATTCTGTGCACGGACCGGGGGACAGCACTGTGGACAAAGTCATAGGCCCTGCCGCATTGGCCGTCTGACCTGCTTGTTCTCCATCCACTGGCTGTGGGGGAGAAAAACTTTTGCCCTGAGCCCAAGATCACGAGCCCCCGCGCGCGACCGAGCGCCGGATCGAGCCAGACGTAAGGGCTCAAGACACATTGCATCTCTTACCTGTGGAAGGTTAGATTTGCCCCCATGACCCCGGCCCCCGCAAGCCCGCCGACCAGCCGTCGGCGGCACGACCGCGAGATCATCGCACTTGCCGTCCCGGCCTTCGGCGCGCTCGTCGCCGAGCCGCTTTTCGTCATGGTCGACAGCGCCATCATCGGCCATCTCGGCACCCCCCAGTTGGCCGGGCTGGGGGTCGCCGCCGCGCTGCTGATGACAGCCGTCAGCGTTTTCGTGTTCCTCGCGTACGCCACCACGGCCGCCGTCGCCCGACGCGTCGGTGCGGGAGACCTGCCCTCGGCGATTCGCCAGGGCATGGACGGCATCTGGCTCGCGCTCCTGCTCGGTGCCGTCGTCGTCGCCGTCACCTACCCCGCGGCGCGATGGCTGGTCGACATGTTCGGCGCGTCCGGCACCGCGGCCCCGTACGCCACCACGTATCTGCGGATCTCCAGCCTCGGCATCCCGGCGATGCTGGTCGTGCTCGCCGCGACAGGTGTGCTGCGCGGCCTGCAGGACACCCGGACACCCCTGTACGTCGCCATCGGCGGATTCGCCGCGAACGGCGCCCTCAACGCGGCACTCGTCTACGGCGCGGGCCTCGGGATCGCCGGGTCCGCATGGGGCACCGTGATCGCACAGGGCGGCATGGCCATCGCCTATCTGATCGTGGTGGTACGAGGCGCGCGGCGCCACGGGGCCTCGCTACGGCCCGACGCGGCCGGCATCAGAGCGAGCGCACAGGCGGGCGCCCCCCTGTTGGTCCGTACGCTGTCGCTGCGCTCCGTACTGCTGATCGCCACCGCTGTGGCGGCCCGGCTGGGCGACACGGAAATAGCGGCGCACCAGATCATCCTCTCGCTCTGGAGCCTCGCGGCCTTCGCCCTGGACGCCATCGCCATCGCCGGGCAGGCCATCATCGGCCGCTATCTGGGCGCGGACGACGCCCTGGGCGCGCGCGAGGCATGCCGCCGCATGGTGCAGTGGGGGATGGCCTGCGGCGCGGTGCTGGGTGTGCTGATCGTGCTGGCCCGCCCGCTGTTCATCCCGCTGTTCACCGGCGATCCGTCCGTGCGGGACACCTTGCTTCCCGCCCTGCTGGTGGTGGCGCTCTCCCAGCCGGTGGCCGGCGTGGTCTTCGTCCTGGACGGGGTGCTGATGGGAGCCGGTGACGGCGGGTATCTCGCCTGGGCCATGCTCCTGACGCTGGCCGCCTTCGCCCCGGCCGCACTCCTCGTGCCGGCCTCCGGCGGCGGTCTTAACGCCCTGTGGTGGGCGATGACGCTCATGATGACCGTCCGGCTGGTGACCCTGTGGCTGCGCATGCGGTCCGGCCGCTGGGTCGTCACCGGCGCCACTCGCTGAACCTGAGAACGTAAAGCGAAAAAAGCGGAGGGCCGCACCCTCGGGGTGCGGCCCTCTACCCTGCTGTGCTGTGCCCTCAGGCAGCAACGACCTCGATGCCGAGAGTCGCGGCAACCTCGGGGTGCAGACGCACGGACACCTGGTGTCCGCCGAGCGTCTTGATCGGCGAGCCGAGCTCGACGCGGCGCTTGTCGACATCCGGACCACCGGCGGACTTGATCGCGGAAGCGATGTCGGCCGGGGTGACGGAGCCGAAGAGGCGGCCGGCGTCGCCGGAGCGGACGGCCAGACGCACCTTCACGGCCTCAAGCCTGGCCTTGATCTCGTTGGCCTGCTCGATTGTCGCGATCTCGTGGATCTTGCGGGCGCGGCGGATCTGCGCCACGTCCTTCTCGCCGCCCTTGGTCCAGCGGATGGCGAAGCCACGCGGAACCAGGTAGTTGCGAGCGTATCCGTCCTTGACGTCCACGACGTCGCCTGCGGCGCCGAGACCGGTGACCTCGTGGGTGAGGATGATCTTCATGATTCGGTCACCCTTCCCTTATCGCGCGGTCGACGTGTAGGGCAGCAGCGCCATCTCACGGCTGTTCTTCACTGCCGTGGCGACGTCACGCTGATGCTGCGTGCAGTTGCCCGTCACGCGGCGGGCACGGATCTTGCCGCGGTCGGAAATGAACTTCCGCAGCATGTTCGTGTCCTTGTAGTCCACGTACTGGGTCTTGTCCTTGCAGAATGCGCAGACCTTCTTCTTGGGCTTGCGCACCGGCGGCTTCGCCATGGTGTTTCTCCTGTGTGATCAAGAAGTGTGGATGCGAGCTGCCCTAGAAGGGCGGCTCGTCCGAGTAGCCGCCGCCGGAACCACCGGTGTTGGAACCGCCGGAGCTTCCGCCCCAGCCGCCTCCGCCACCCTGCTGGCCCCCGCCCTGCCGGCCGCCGGCCGGTCCGCTGGTGGCCCACGGGTCGTCGGCGGAAGCACCGCCGCCGCCCTGCTGGCCGCCGCCACCGGAGCCGCCGCCCCAGTTGCCGCCGCCCTGCTGGCCACCGCCGTACCCACCCTGGCCACCGCGGCCGCTGGTCTTGGTGACCTTGGCCGTGGCGTTCTTGAGGCTGGGGCCGACTTCGTCGACCTCCAGCTCGTAGACCGTGCGCTTGATGCCCTCACGGTCCTCGTAGGACCGCTGCTTCAGCCGGCCCTGCACGACGACGCGCATGCCTCGCTGGAGCGACTCCGCGACGTTCTCCGCCGCTTGACGCCAGACCGAGCAGGTGAGGAACAGGCCATCGCCGTCCTTCCACTCATTGGTCTGCCGGTCGAAGATGCGGGGAGTGGACGCGACACGGAACTTCGCGACCGCCGCACCGGAGGAGGTGAAGCGCAGCTCGGGATCGTCGACGAGATTGCCGACGACCGTGATGACGGTCTCGCCTGCCATGGGTGAACCTCTCGGCGGGGATTTCTTCTGGCTGCTTGTTGCTACTCGAACCCGGTAACCGCTGAGCTGGAGCTCAGTGGATCTCGGGACGGAGGACCTTGGTCCGGAGGACCGACTCGTTCAGATTCATCTGCCGGTCGAGCTCCTTGATGACTCCGGGCTCGGCCTGGAGGTCGATGACCGAGTAGATGCCCTCGGGCTTCTTCTTGATCTCGTAAGAGAGACGACGACGGCCCCAGGTATCGACCTTTTCGACCTTTCCGTTGCCCGCACGGACGACGGAGAGGAAGTTCTCGATCAGCGGGGCGACTGCTCGCTCCTCGAGATCGGGGTCGAGGATGACCATCACCTCGTAGTGACGCATGTGGAACCCACCTCCTTTGGACTCGGCGGCCACGGTCGTTCCGTGGCAGGAGGGTCGTAATGCGTAGCAACAGCGTCTCCGAGTAAAACAGCCGCCACTGACAACGCCTCCGGGGAGGAGCTTCACGGGCAGCCGGGACAGACACCGGTGCAGACCGTTCAGAGTACCCGCAGACGTGCTTCGGGTTGAAATCCGGTGCCCGGGGGACGCAATCTGTACACAGCGGTTGTGAGCGGCGTTACAGTACGCCGCCTCCAGGCCAGGAGGTACTCCATGGCACAGACAATGCGGCCCCGCCCCTCCGGTTCCCTGTTCGCCACGGACGACAAGACCCATCCGGTCCAGGACACCCTGATGGTGGTGACTCTGGTCCTCGGTGTTCTCGCCTTCGTGACGGCGATGTTCCACAACCTGCATCTGCTCAGCTCGTGGGCGGGGCTGGTCGGCATTCTGACGGGTGCCTACGGGCAGTACATCTCCGTGACCACCCGGGAGAGGTTCGTCCTTGTCGTCGGCCTTGGCGCGTCCGCGGTCGGGTTCCTTCTCGGCATGGCGCATGGCGGCCTCTTCGGCGGCGTGATCGGCTGAGAAGTCCCGCCCCGACCGTCCGGCCGTACGGGCCAGACGGGGGCGCTCCCCGGAAACAGTAGGCTTCGGCGCGAGAGCCGGAGCCCCTGACCGATGGGGACACACCTGCCGAGGAGCGCCCCGCATGACCCTGACCCTGAGGACCATCAGCCGAGAGCAGCATCTGGCCTACATCCAGAATCTGCCCTCGGCAAGCCACTGCCAGGTCCCGGCGTGGGCGGATGTGAAGACCGAATGGCGCTCGGAGAACCTGGGCTGGTTCGACAAGACCGGTGAACTGGTGGGCGTCGGCCTGGTCCTGTACCGCCAGCTTCCGAAGATCAAGCGGTATCTCGCCTACCTCCCCGAGGGCCCGGTCATCAACTGGTACGCCCCCAACCTGGACGAGTGGCTCCAGCCGATGCTGGCGCACCTCAAACACCAGGGCGCCTTCTCCGTGAAGATGGGCCCGCCCGTGGTCATCCGTCGCTGGGACTGCGCCGCGATCAAGTCCGGCATCCAGAACCCGGACGTGAAGCGCCTGCGCGACATCGAGGCCACAGTCATCGAACCGCGCGCCTTCGAGGTCTCCGACCGGCTGCGCAAGATGGGCTGGCAGCAGGGCGAGGACGGCGGCGCCGGCTTCGGTGACGTACAGCCCCGGTACGTCTTCCAGGTGCCGTTGGCCAACCGCTCGCTCGAAGATGTCCTCAAGGGCTTCAACCAGTTGTGGCGGCGCAACATCAAGAAGGCCGACAAGGCCGGCGTCGAGGTCGTCCAGGGCAGGTACGAGGACCTCGCCGAGTGGCAGCGGCTGTACGAGATCACCGCCTCGCGCGACCACTTCAGGCCGCGCCCGCTCTCGTACTTCCAGCGCATGTGGACGGTCCTCAACTCGGAGGATTCCAACCGCATGCGCCTGTACTTCGCGCGGCACAACGGTGTGAACCTCTCCGCGGCGACGATGCTGGTCGTCGGGGGGCACGTCTGGTACTCGTACGGCGCGTCCGACAACATCGGGCGCGAGGTCAGGCCCTCGAACGCGATGCAGTGGCGCATGCTGCGCGACGCGTACGCGATGGGTGCGACCGTCTACGACCTGAGGGGCATCAGCGACTCGCTCGACGAGACCGATCACCTCTTCGGCCTGATCCAGTTCAAGGTCGGCACCGGCGGTGAGGCCGCCGAGTACGTCGGTGAGTGGGACTTCCCGCTCAACAAGCTGCTGCACAAGGCCCTCGACATCTACATGTCCCGGCGCTGACACGGCGAAAGCGCACTTCAATAAACTCCAGGTACCTCTGACACACCGCAGCCACCAGAAAGGTTCCGGGCCGGCCATGGCGCTCTCCCTCTACGTCGACACTGCGCGCTGGCGGGCGCACCAGAAGTCGATGCTCGACCAGTTCCCCGGTCTCGTACCGGTCTGCAAGGGCAACGGTTACGGCTTCGGCCACGAACGGCTCGCCGACGAGGCGATCCGCTTCGGCTCGGACATCCTGGCCGTCGGAACGACCTACGAGGCCGCCCGGATCAAGGACATGTTCAGCGGCGATCTGCTCGTCCTCACGCCGTTCAGGCGCGGCGAGGAGCCGGTGCCGCTGCCCGACCGCGTCATCCGGTCGGTCTCGTCGGTGGACGGCGTGTACGCCCTGGTGGGCGCGCGTGTCGTCATCGAGTGCATGAGCTCGATGCGGCGCCACGGTGTGAAGGAGGAGGAGCTGGGGCAGTTGCACGCGGCCATCGAGGACGTACGTCTCGAAGGGTTCGCGCTGCATCTGCCGCTGGACCGCCCCGACGGCTCCGACGCGGTCGAGGAGGTCATCGTCTGGATGGACCGGCTGCGCGCCGCCCGGCTCCCGCTGCACACCATGTTCGTCAGCCATCTGCGGGCCGAGGAGCAGACGCGGCTGCAGCAGCAGTTCCCGCAGACCCGCTTCCGCGCCCGGATCGGTACGCGGCTCTGGCTCGGCGACCCCGAGGCGACGCAGTACCGGGGTGCCGTTCTGGACGTCACGCCCGTGCTGAAGGGTGACCGGTTCGGCTACCGGCAGCAGAAGGCCGCCGCCGACGGCTGGCTGGTGGTCGTCGCCGGCGGTACGTCCCACGGTGTCGGCCTGGAGGCCCCGAAGGCCCTGCACGGTGTGATGCCCCGCGCCAAGGGTGTCGCGCGCGCCGGGCTGGCGACGGTCAACCGCAATCTGTCGCCGTTCGTCTGGGCGGGCAAGCAGCGCTGGTTCGCCGAGCCTCCGCATATGCAGGTGTCGATCCTGTTCGTACCATCGGACTCGCAGGAGCCGAAGATCGGCGACGAGCTGGTGGCCCATCTGCGCCACACGACCACCCAGTTCGACCGCCTCGTGGACCGGTGAACCCGGGAGGGACCGGCGTTCCGACCCGCTGAGGGCACCGCTCAGTCGGCCGCCGGTCTGTGCGGCTCACTCCGGCCGCCCCACTCACCCCGGGCGCCCCACTCACCCCAGTCGACCCGCGGCCCTTCCGCGGGTGTCGCGTGTCCGAGAACCGTCACGTCCCGGGCCCCGTCGAGCACCCCGCCCGACGGGTCGTCCGAGCCGTCGCGCCGGACGCCGTCGCGTTCCGGCATCAGGGCGTCCCGTACGACGACGGCGCAGAGGTACAGCGTTCCCAGCAGGTGCAGGGCGATCGCGACCTGGTACCCCTCCTGCGGCAGCCCCTGGTGCTTGTCGCCGCTCGTCGTATAGGCCAGGTACATCCAGATCCCCAGGAAGTACATGACCTCGCATGCCTGCCAGACGAGGAAGTCCCGCCAGCGCGGTCTGGCCAGCGCCGCGAGCGGGATCAGCCAGAGCACGTACTGCGGTGAATAGACCTTGTTCGTCAGGATGAACGCGGCCACCACCAGAAACACGAGCTGGGCGAACCGGGGCCTGCGCGGGGCCGCCAGGGCCAGCGCGGCGATCCCCGCGCACATCACGATCATCAGCAGCACGGACGCCGTGTTGACGGTGTCCACGTCGATGGGTTTGCCGGTGCGCTGGGTGATGAGCAGCCAGAACGAGCCGTAGTCGATCTGCCGTTCCTGGCTGAATGTGTAGAACTTCTTCCATCCTTCGGGGGCGTACAGCATCACCGGAAGGTTGACCACCAGCCATGACGCGGCCGCGCCCAGCGTGGCCGTACGCATCGCGCGCCATTTCCCCGCCCGCAAGCACAGCACGAAGACGGGTCCCAGGAGCAGGACGGGATAGAGCTTGGCTGCCGTCGCGAGGCCGATAAGGATGCCGAAGGCCAGCGCGCGGCTCCGGGACCACATGAGCATGGCGGCGGCCGTCAGGGCGACGGCCAGGAGGTCCCAGTTGATCGTGGCGCTGAGCGCGAGGGCCGGTGCGAGCACCACCAGCAGCGCGTCCCAGGGGCGCCGCCGGTGCGTACGGGCGACGCAGACGGCGATGATCACCGCGCAGATCATCAGCATGCCCGCGTTGACCATCCAGTACATCTGCTCGCGCTGCTGGAGGGGGTCGTCGGAGGGGGTGAGCGTCAGCCATGACGCGACCTGCATGAACAGGCCGGTCAGAACGGGGTACTCCAGGTATGACATGTCGCCGGGGAGCTGGTCGACATAGGGCACGAGCCCGTCGGCGAAGCCACGCCCGATGAAGAGATGCGGAATGTCGGAGTAGCAGGCGTGGGTGTACTGCGAGCTGGTTCCGCGGAACCAGGCCCAGTTGTAGCAGGGCAGCTTCTGCACCATGCCGAGCGCGAACATCCCGACCGCCAGCAGCACGATGACGCGTACGGGCGTGAGCGGGCCGGCACCGAGACGCGCCAGGCGCCCCACGCGTCCGCCGATCAGCTCGCTGCCGGCCGCGGCGATGTCGTCCTGCTGGGTGGGCCGCACGACGGCCCGCTCCTGGTGCACGCTCGTGTCCTCTGCGCTTGGCATGCCGCACATCCTGCCGTACCGGGCTGTGGGCGCGGAGTGAGCCGCCCCGGAACGGGTGGGGGCC
>DATCWZ010000541.1:0-3570 GCA_036566065.1 Streptomyces sp.
GTCGTCCTCGTCGACACCCGCCGCCTCGCCGACTGCTTCCCCGCCGTCGACTACTTCGAGAACAGCGGCCTCCCCTTCGTCATCGCCCTCAACGGCTTCGACGGACACCAGCCCTACACCCCGGACGAGGTGCGCGAGGCCTTGCAGATCGGGCCGGATGCACCGATCATCACAACGGACGCCCGGCATCGTGCGGATGCCAAGAGCGCCCTCATCACACTGGTCGAGCACGCCCTGATGGCGCGGCTCAAGTAGTCACAAGTCCGTAGCGACCTACGGCAGTTGTTGTAGTCACGCGGGGGCGGCCTGTGTCCTTAGACACGATCCGCCCCCGCGTTCATAACATTTCGACAGAGAATTGGGACCGTATCAATACTCGACGCATCTGGCCGGTACCACTGTGCGCATGTGAGCCTCGCCTTTTGACGGGGCTCGCTCTGTATGCCCGTTTTATGAGCGGTGTGGACCACTCGGAATGGCTCGTTCCGAGTGTTTGGAACGCGACCGCTCCCCGTGCTGCAATGCGTCGACTACCGAGTAGTACGGCCCTGAACGAATGATCCGGCACACCCTAGGTGCCGGCGCCGAGAGGTTGTTGGTCGAGTGAGGCGAAACAACGAGGGCTCCGGGGGCCAGCCGGAGCGGGGCAACTTCACACCGCCGCCGCGCGCGACGGTCGCGCCCGGGGACCCCTCCGAGGAGGAGCCGGCAGGTGGCAGCACCAGCCGGCTCTCGCCGCGCAACTGGCGGGTGCCCACCCGTCTGAACGCGATCCTCCTGATACCCGCGCTGGTCGGTCTGGTCATGGGCGGCTTCCAGGTGAAGGGTTCGATCGACACCTGGAACGAGGCCCAGGAGGCCGAGCAGACGGCGCTGGTCGTGCGCGCGGCGGCGGAGTACGGACAGGCACTGCTCAATGAGCGCGACCTGACCGCCCAGCCACTGCTGTCGAACAAGCGCACGGCCGACGTGGTCGAGCAGGCCCGTGCCATCACGGACGAGGCGGCCTCCAAGTTCGACACCGCCGTCGGGAACATGCCGGACAAGAAGGGCCTGGACCGCCGTCTGAAGCTGTTCCGGGTGGAGGAACCGCTCCTTCCCGAGCTGCGCAAGGCCGCCTACGCCGAGGCGATGGACCCGGTGAAGACGGAAGAGGGCTACACCAAGGTCCAGCACTCGCTGATGGAGTTCTCCAACGAACTCGGCCTGGGCACCGGCAACATCACCAGCTACGGCCGTACGGTGTACGCGCTCGAGCTGGCCAAGGCTGCCGAATCGCTTCAGCGCTCCATCGGTACGCACCTCCTGGTCCGGCCCAGCCAGGAGAAGGGCAAATTCGACGCCCAGGTCAAGGCCTTCGGCTCGTACAACTACCTGGAGCAGATCGCCCTCGGTGAGTTCGTCTCCGGTGGTACGGAGGCCGACGCGGCCCGCCTGAAGGACGTCATGGCGGGCAAGGCCGCCGAGGGGGCCCAGCGGCTCAAGACCGCCAAGACGCAGGCCGAGGCCACCGGCCAGCCCTTCGTGGCGCCGCCCAGCATCGACGGTTCGGTATTCGACGGCATGGCCAAGGAGATCGGCCAGGGACAGTCCCCCACCGACCTGAAGAAGAAGGGGATCACCCCCGACACCTGGATGGCCGCCGCCACCGCCAAGTTCGACGGCTACACCACCGTCGAGGACGAGCTCGTCGACAAGGCGGTGACCGAGGCCGCGGGCATCTCCTCCGACGCCAAGACCGACGCCATCGTCAACGCCGCCATCGTGCTCGTCGCGCTGCTGGCCGCCTTCATCATCGCGGGTCTCATGGCCCGTCAGATGAGCCGCTCGATGCGCCGCCTGCGTACCGCCGCGTTCGGCATCGCCGAGCAGCGGCTGCCGATGCTGGTCGACCAGTTGTCGCGGACCGAGCCGGGCCGGGTGGACACCCGGGTCCAGCCGATTCCCATCAACACCCAGGACGAGATCGGCGAGGTCGCCCGCGCCTTCGACCAGGTGCACCGCGAGGCCGTCAGGCTCGCGGCCGAGCAGGCACTGCTGCGGGGCAACGTCAACGCGATCTTCACCAACCTCTCCCGCCGCAGCCAGTCGCTCATCGAGGGCCAGCTCACCCTGATCACCGACCTGGAGAACAACGAGGCGGACCCGGACCAGCTCGAAAGCCTGTTCAAGCTGGACCACCTGGCCACCCGGATGCGCCGCAACGGCGAGAACCTCCTCGTCCTCGCCGGCGAGGAGCCGGGGCGCCGCTGGAACCAGCCGGTGCCGCTGGTCGACGTGCTGCGGGCCGCCTCGTCCGAGGTGGAGTCCTACGAGCGGATCGAGCTGACCGGCGTACCGGACAGCGAGATCCACGGCCAGGCGGTCACCGACCTCGTACACCTGCTCGCCGAGCTGCTGGAGAACGCCACGACGTTCTCCTCGCCGCAGACCAAGGTGCGCGTCACCGCGACCCGGCTGCCCGACGGCCGCGTCATGGTCGAGATCCACGACAAGGGCATCGGCCTGACCGCCGAGGACTTCGCCGACATCAACCACAAGCTGGCCAACCCGCCGACCGTGGACGCCGCGGTGTCCCAGCGCATGGGCCTGTTCGTGGTCGGCCGGCTGGCCGACCGGCACGGCATCCGCGTCCAGCTCCGCCCCTCGGGCGAGCAGGCGGGGACGACCTCGCTGGTCATGCTGCCGGACGCCATCACGCACGGTGGCGGCGGAGACCCGGCGCCGGCCGACGACTTCACCGTCCCCTCGATCATCGCCGAGCAGATGCCCGAGCCGGCGTTCGACCCGGCGCCGGACCAGGCCCCGATGCGTACGGCGGCCGAGCTCGGCTTCGACGACTCCCGCTACGAGACGTCGGTGGAGGACTCGCCGGGACTGGATCCGGTCGGCCGCTCGCTGATGCGTGAGGAGCGGCGGGCCGCGCTGGAGGCGCAGGCCGGCGTGGAGCGCCCGGCGTTCCAGGAGGTGCCGGAGCAGCCCTACGCGCAGGACGAGTACACCCAGGGCGAGTACGCGCAGGAGCAGTACGGCCAGGAGCAGTACGCCCCCGAGCACTACGCGCAGGGACAGCAGGGCGATCAGCAGCCGGAATACCCGCAGCCGGAATACCCGCAGCCCGCCTACGAGGGCGGCTACGACGGATACGGCACCGATCCGGGCTACCAGCAGACCCAGCAGCCGCAGCAGGACCAGCACGACGGCTACAACGGCTATTCGGAGGCCGTCTACGCTCCCGGCCAGGCCCAGCAGGAGCAGTACGCGAGCCAGTTCGGCCCTCAGCCCGTCCAGGCCCAGCAGGAAGACTGGCCGGATCAGAGCGATTATCAGTCCGCGTACGGCCACCCTGCACCGACGGAAGCGGAGTCTGCCCCGGGCGTTCCCGCGGAGCCGCAGGAACGCGTAGGCTTCGACCCGTCGGGCCCCGTCCCGAGCAATGGCCACGAACTGACCACTGCCGGTCTGCCGCGCCGGGGAGCCGGCCAGCAGCACTGGCAGCCATCCGGCCGCGGAAATGATCAGCCCGCGGCAGCGGAACAGCAGCAGCGACCGCCCCAGCAGGAACGGCAG
>DATCWZ010000478.1:0-5002 GCA_036566065.1 Streptomyces sp.
AGCCACCCGCGCCCGCGCCCGCGTCCTCGGCGGAGGCGACGGAACGGGCCGGTATGACCGTGCCCCCGTCGTCCTGGCGGGGCAGTGATCCGGTGGCGGCGGCGGTGGCGAGCACGCTCGCGAAGACCAATGTCAGGGCCGCCCCGCGGTGTCCACCGCGGGGCTCCAAGCGGTGCATGAGGCCCGGCATGAGCGTGAGTCTAGGACAACGCCCGCGCGGCTCAGGGCCCGTTGGCCGTATACCGCGCGGGGCGCTTGTCACACCTTGAGGTACTTGCGCAACGCGAACAGAGCGGCGATGGCGGGCATCAGCAGCCCGATGGCCAGGACCAGCGGCAGCTTGGTGAAGACCGCGTCGTACCCGATGAAGTCGATCAGGTTCAGCTTGTCCTGGAGCGCCAGACCGCCGTCGATCAGGAAGTACCGGCCGCTGACGAGCATCACGCAGGCCAGGGCGCCGCCGATCAGGCCCGCCACGGCGGCCTCCATGATGAACGGCGCCTGGATATAGAACCCGGAGGCCCCGACGAGCCGCATGATGCCCGTCTCGCGTCTCCGGCTGAACGCGGACACCCGGACGGTGTTCACGATCAGGATCAGCGCGATGATCAGCATCAGCGCCATCACGTACAGCGCGACGACGTTCATGCCGTTCATCAGCTCGAAGAGATTGTCCAGAATGGATCTCTGGTCCTGGACGGACTGCACCCCGTCACGGCCCGCGAAGGCCGTCGCGACCACCTTGTACTTCTTGGGGTCGTGGAGCTTGACGCGGAACGACTCCTGCATCTGGTCCGGCGTGATGCTGCCGGCCATCGGGGAGTCGCCGAACTGCTCCTGGTAGTGCTTGTACGCCTCGTCGGTCGTCTCGAAGGACACCTTCTGTACGGCGTCCATCTTCTCCAGGTCGGCCTTGATCTGCTTCTTCTGCTCCACCGTGACGGCGCCCTTGGCACACTTCGGTGTGTCCTTGGCGTCACTCTTGTTACAGAGGAAGATCGAGACGTTGACCTTGTCGTACCAGTAGGTCTTCATCGAACTGACCTGCTCGCGCATCAGCAGCGCACCGCCGAACAGTGCCAGCGACAGGGCGACGGAGACCACGACCGCGAAGGTCATCGTGAGGTTGCGACGAAGACCGACGCCGATCTCCGACAGGACGAACTGGGCGCGCATGGCGTCCTTTCAGTACTCGATGCTCGTGCAGGTATTCAGTGCTGGTAGCCGTAGACGCCGCGCGCCTGGTCACGTACGAGACGGCCCTGCTCGAGTTCGATGACGCGCTTGCGCATCTGGTCGACGATGTTCTGGTCGTGGGTCGCCATGATGACGGTGGTGCCGGTCCGGTTGATCCGGTCCAGCAGTTTCATGATTCCCACCGAGGTCTGCGGGTCGAGGTTGCCGGTCGGCTCGTCCGCGATCAGCAGCATGGGGCGGTTCACGAACGCTCTCGCGATCGCCACGCGCTGCTGCTCACCACCGGAGAGCTCGCCGGGCATCCGGTCCTCCTTGCCGCCGAGGCCGACGAGGTCGAGGACCTGCGGAACGGCCTTGCGGATCTCGCCGCGCGGCTTCCCGATGACCTCCTGTGCGAAGGCCACGTTCTCGGCGACGGTCTTGTTGGGCAGGAGCCGGAAGTCCTGGAAGACCGTCCCCAACTGGCGGCGCATCTGCGGCACCTTCCAGTTTGACAGCCGCGCCAGGTCCTTGCCGAGGACATGGACCGTGCCCTGGCTGGCTCGCTCCTCACGCAGGATCAGTCTCATGAAGGTGGACTTGCCGGAGCCGGAGGAGCCCACCAGGAAGACGAATTCACCCTTCTCGATGTCGAGTGAGACGTCCCGGAGAGCTGGTCGGCTCTGCTTCGGGTAGGTCTTGGAGACGTTGTCGAATCGGATCACGGATGCACCACGGTCGGCCGGGAGTAGGTGAGCGTGACCATACGCGAACCGCGGTTACGCGTGCAGGCGGCATCCGGCAATGAGTGATTTATACCGGAACGCACAGGGGTACGAATCGGGCGTGCCGGACGCCGGGCCGGACGGCGTTTCGGGGCTCCGCCGGGCGGGTCGCGCCGAATATCGCGCGAGCTGGCACAGTGGTGGGGGGAACAGTCGCGTTTCCCGGAGCGTTGTGCGGAGACAAGGCTGTGAATGGCCGGGCCGCGCGGGAGGAGGAATGCGCATGACCTATGACCGACTGGTGTGCGCGAACTGCGCGGCACCCGTGAGCGAAGGACGATGCAGCGTCTGCCGGGCGAGTCGTGAGCGGCTCCAGCAGGAGCAGGGCCTGCTGGCGGGGCTGAACCCGGCCATGCTGATAGCGCTGATGATCATTCTGGTGGCCGCGCTGGCCCTGTTGGCGCACCAGGCCGCCTGAGACACGCCGCTGGCTCCGACGGGTCTTCCCAGGGCGGGACAGGCCCGCACAGGGCCGTAGGGTGGTTTTCCGGTACGCGGAAGGGCCCGGGGCCGAACGCTCGGCTCCCGGGCCCTTCGTCTGTGCGGGGTACGAGTACGGGGCGCCCCTAGGCGACCGTACGGCCGCCGCTCACGAGGCGCGGCAGGAACCGGAAGCCGATGCCTCCGGCGATCATGGTCGCGGCGCCGAGCAGCAGGAACGTGGTCTCGGCCGCACCGGTCTCGGCGAGCTCGTCCTTGCCCTTGGCCTGCTCGGCCGGCTGGTTGCCGACACTGTCCGTGTCGGTGTTGTCGGCGCACTTGGCACCGTCCAGGTCAACGGTGCAGGTGTTGGCGTCGTCACCGGTGGTGCCGGTGGTGCCGGTGGTACCGGTGGTGCCAGTCGTGCCGGTCGTACCCGTGGTGCCGGTCTCACCGGTCGTACCCGTGGTACCGGTCGTACCCGTGGTACCGGTGGTACCGGTGGTACCGGTCGTCCCGGTGGTGCCAGTCGTGCCGGTCGTCCCGGTCGTCCCGGTGGTGCCGGTGTCACCCGTGGTGCCGGTGGTGCCCGCGTCCCCGGTGGTGCCGGTGTCGCCCGTCGTACCAGTGTCCCCGGTCGTACCGGTCGTACCGGTGTCACCCGTGGTGCCGGTGTCACCCGTCGTACCGGTGTCACCCGTCGTACCGGTGTCCCCGGTCGTACCGGTGTCACCCGTCGTACCCGTGCCTCCCGTGTCGACACCGCCGCCAGCATCTCCCCCTTCGAGGCCCAGGCCCGCATCGAGGCTGTCCGCGCTGGACTGGGCCTGTACGCCGAGACCGACGTCCACACCGGCGGCCTGGGCCGCGCCCGCCACCGTGAGTGAGGCGCCGGCCGCCATCACCGCGCCCGCGGCTATCCGCGCGACGCGGATCCGCGTCTTCTTGGTCATCTGTTGCTACCCCCAGTAGCCGATCTAGCCGATCTCGTCAGTGGAGCAGCCATATGCGGGTCCGTGGTTCCGCCGGGGTCGCGCTTCCGGGTCAGGGCCACGTCGTACGTGTGTGGTCATCCCGCCCGCCCCCGTGCATACCTGTCCCAGACATACGCAGGCTGCCTCAGCACCCTGTCCAGAGATAAGAGTTACGTCAAGGCCGTTCCGCGTCATACGGCCCGCTATGGGGGTTCTTGACGAGTATTCACATCCCGACTGTGACGCATTCCCCACGGAGTGGCCCCAACTCCCCACGCCCGTACGGAAGTACGGCGGGCCCGGGCAGGTTTCCCCGCCCGGGCCCGGCTCCACCGCGAGAGGGTCTACCTCTCCCGCTGCTTGCGCCAGCGGATACCCGCCTCGATCAGGCCGTCGATCTCGCCGTTGAACACCGCTTCGGGGTTGCCGACCTCGAACTCCGTACGGAGGTCCTTGACCATCTGGTAGGGGTGCAGGACGTACGAACGCATCTGGTTGCCCCAGGAGTTGCCTCCGTCGCCCTTCAGCGCGTTCATCTTCGCCTGCTCCTCCTGGCGGCGGCGCTCAAGGAGCTTGGCCTGGAGGACGTTCATAGCGGACGCCTTGTTCTGGATCTGCGAGCGCTCGTTCTGGCAGGAGACGACGATGCCGGTCGGCAGGTGGGTCAGACGGACCGCGGAGTCCGTGGTGTTCACGCCCTGGCCGCCCGGGCCCGACGAGCGGTACACATCGACGCGCAGCTCGGACTCATCGATCTCGATGTGGTCGGTCTGCTCGACGACGGGCAGCACCTCGACCCCCGCGAAGGACGTCTGCCGGCGGCCCTGGTTGTCGAAGGGCGAGATCCGTACGAGCCGGTGGGTGCCCTGCTCGACGGAGAGCGTGCCGTAGGCGTACGGCACCTGGACGGCGAAGGTGGTCGACTTGATGCCGGCCTCCTCCGCGTACGACGTCTCGTAGACCTCGGTCTTGTAGCCGTGCCGCTCGGCCCACCGGAGGTACATGCGCTGGAGCCGCTCCGCGAAGTCGGCGGCGTCCACGCCACCGGCCTCGGCCCGGATGTTCACCAGGGCCTCGCGGGAGTCGTACTCACCGGACAGGAGCGTCCGGACCTCCATCTCGTCCAGCGCCTTCCGGACGGACTCCAGCTCGGCCTCCGCCTCGGCGAGCGCGTCGGCATCGCCCTCGTCCTGGGCGAGCTCGAAGAGAATCCCGAGATCGTCTATGCGGCCGCGCAGGGCCTCGGTCTTGCGTACCTCGGCCTGGAGGTGCGAAAGCTTGCTGGTGATCTTCTGTGCCGCCTCCGGGTCGTCCCACAGGGACGGCGCCGCAGCCTGCTCCTCGAGCGCGGCGATGTCCGCCCTCAGCGCATCCAGGTCCAGGACGGCCTCGATCGACCCCATGGTCGAGGAGAGGGACTTCAGCTCTTCGGAAATATCGACGACTGCCACGGCTCCAGACTAACGGCTGGACGGGTGAAGCTGTCCCGCGCCCGGTTCCGGGGCCCGGACGAGGAGTGCCGTGCGCCGCTGTCAGGGGGACGCGGGGCCGGAGTTCTGGGTGTCCTGCGGGGGCGTACCGGAATCGTCGCCGCCGATGGCCAGCAAGCCGCCGACACCGACCGCCGCGCACAGGGCGACGGCCGCC
>DATCWZ010000527.1:0-2327 GCA_036566065.1 Streptomyces sp.
CGGCTTCCTGGCCTGCGCCCGGGCCGGGCTCGTCCATGTCCCGGTCAATCAGAACCTCACCGGCGACGACCTGACGTACATCCTCACGCAGTCGGGCAGCTCCCTCGTCCTCACCGACCCGGACCTCGCCGGGCACATCCCCGACGGGTACCGCGTCCGCGCGCTGCGCGACGCGCCAGGAGCGCTGCTCGCCGCACTCGACACGCCGAGGCCCTTCACGCCGCAGCGGGTGCCGGGTGCCGGTGACCTCGTCCAGTTGCTCTACACCTCGGGCACCACCGCCCTGCCCAAGGGCGCGATGATGACGCACGGCGCCCTGGTCCACGAGTACGTCAGTGCGATCACTGCCCTCGACCTGCGCGCCGGCGACCGGCCCGTGCACTCGCTGCCGCTGTACCACTCCGCGCAGATGCATGTGTTCCTGCTGCCGTACCTCGCCGTGGGCGCCGAGAACGTCATCCTCGACGCCCCCGACGCGGCCCGGATCTTCGACCTGGTCGAGGCGGGGCGGGCGGACAGCCTCTTCGCCCCGCCCACCGTATGGATCGGCCTGGCCAACCACCCCGGCTTCACCACGCGTGAGCTCGGCGCACTGCGCAAGGCGTACTACGGCGCGTCGATCATGCCCGTGCCCGTACTGGAACGCCTGCGCGAACGGCTGCCCGGGCTGGACTTCTACAACTGCTTCGGCCAGAGCGAGATCGGACCGCTGTCCACCGTGCTCGGCCCCGACGAGCACGACGGAAGGATGGACTCCTGCGGCCGTCCCGTGCTCTTCGTCGAGGCGCGTGTCGTGGACGAACACGGCAAGGAGGTCCCCGACGGGACGGCGGGCGAGATCGTCTACCGCTCCCCGCAGCTCTGCGAGGGCTACTGGGACAAGCCCGAGGAGACAGCCGAAGCCTTCCGCGACGGCTGGTTCCACTCCGGAGACCTCGCGGTACGCGACGCCGAGGGCTATTTCACGGTTGTCGACCGGGTGAAGGACGTCATCAACTCCGGGGGAGTGCTCGTGGCTTCCCGGCAGGTCGAGGACGTCCTCTACACCCACCCGGCAGTGGCCGAAGCGGCGGTCATCGGACTGCCCGACGAGCGCTGGATCGAGGCCGTCACCGCTGTCGTCGTCCTGCGCGGCGAGGTGACCGAGGACGAACTGGCCGCGCACGCCCGGGACAGGCTCGCGCACTTCAAGGCCCCCAAGAGGGTGCTGTTCGTGGACGAGCTGCCGCGCAACGCCAGCGGAAAGATCCTCAAGAGGGAACTGCGGGCCCGGTTCACCGAAGCCTGACCGGCTCCCGGCCGCCCCACGCGGGTGCCGTACGCCGCTAGCCCGTTTCGCCGTCCGCCCGCCGGATTTCGTACGCCGTCGTCCCCGCGCCGGTGACCTGCGTAAACGATCAAGCGGCGGCGGCATCTTCGCCTGCACGGGTGACACACCGGACGACCAGTCCTGTTGCAGACATGACGGCCTGTCGGTTGCCTCGGAACGGAGCACAGCAGAGGCGCCGCGCAGTCGGGCCGGACCCTGCTCCCGTTGGAGGATCCTCATGCATAGCACACGCGTTGGCGCGGTCATCGGCCTGGCCATCGGCACCATCGGACTGTCGGCCGCGGCCGCCGTCGGCAGCCCGTCAGGTGACCAGACCATCGACATCAGTTCGAGACACGCCGTCCCCGGCTCGACCGTCACCGTCAGTACGAAGGCGTGCGGGGCGGAAACGTACGGCAAGGGCACATCCGAGGCGGCCGGGGCGTTCCACCTCCTCGCGGGTGACCACAAGGGCGTACTCGTCGGCGAATTCCGCATCCCGGCCGATGCCGAGCCGGGCACCGACACCGTCACCGTCAAGTGCCCGCCACAGGTCAAGATCACGGACACGTACCGGATCGGCGAACGCACTCCGAGGGGTGCGATCGCCGCCGGATTGGGCACCCCTGACGAACAGGGCTTCCAGCTCGCGGTGGGCGGCGCACTGCTCGCCGGGGCCGTCACGGGAGGCGTGATCAGGCTGCGCCGCCGGATGAGCGCCGACCGGACCTGACGGCCGGACACGAAGCGGAGGTTCACCCAGATGGACACCGGGCGCAGCGCCGCCGGACCTTCCCCCCAACGGTTCACTCCGTCAACCAGGCACCTCGTCTGGGCGATGCTCGTGGGCAGCGTGCTGCTGATCAGCGGGATGCGCGACGAGGAGCCGCCGCAGCCCTCACCCGACCAGGCGTTCACCGCCCCGGTACGCACGTCTCCCGGCCGCGCCACGCCGCCGCCGGCCCAACTGCTGGGGCCGCAGTCGGCCGGGTCGTACTTCACGCCGGCCGGCCTGGTG